>DATLVJ010000724.1:0-6868 GCA_035577585.1 Candidatus Limnocylindrales bacterium | reverse complement strand
TTGTAATACTGGATTCTTGGCGTCTTCAAATTCGGAACGGTTCCGAAAATGTTGAAGGGTGGCGTGCCGGTGGGATTGGCACCAAAGGTTTGGAAACAAGCCAGAGTTCCGGTGCTAGCACAGGTACCCGCGATTCCGCTTCCCGCTTGTGGACCGATGCAGACGAATGCTGGCGAAGCGGTATTGCCTGCCGGATTGTAGCAAGTGTTGGCGTTGAATCCTTGGAACAAAGTTGGCAGGCTCGCATCGAAATTGCCGTCCGCCGTGACCGAGAACACGCCGAGGTTAGAGTTAGTAAACGCCCCGGCTCGGGCGCCCTGGAAAGAATAAGGAGCGCTGATGGCGGAGAAATTCGCCACGTCGTAGGACATGGTATAACCAACCCGGAGGGCGGTCTTGCCGTTGCCGAAGATGTCCCAAGCCAGTCCGGCACGCGGGCCAAAGTCCTTCAAGTCCAAATTATAGAGACGTGAGAATCCCTGCTGCACCTGAACCAGACCATTCGGAAACCCCTTCGGAGCGCAGACGGTTGGCTCCGGTGGAGCACACGGGAAAAAATTGGATGCATTCTTGTCGGCGTCACCCATGGCACCGTTGACGTCCCAGCGCAAGCCATAGCTTACCGTCAAGCGCGGTGTAGCTTTCCATTCGTCCTGGAAAAACAATCCCATGGAAGGTTGGAAAAGATGGCGCGAAGTATCGCCAAAAGAGCGCGCCGCCTCGTCGAGCCGGCCGGTGAGCAACTGGTCAATCAGAGTCTCGAAATCGGTCTGGAAACTAATGAGGCTAGTCCGCGCGCGATTTCGCAGGCTATACGTGGAAGCGTACTGATACTCGCCTCCAAACTTGAAAGCATGCTTGCCCTTCATCCACGAAACTTTCGCAGTAGTATCGTACGTCTGGGTGGGGCGGGTGCTAAGCGGGTAACCAGCTATGCCACCAGGGTTTCCGTAGGTAACTGAACTGGCATAGACGGGAGGAACGCCGAAATCGGCTGGATTCAGTGGACCCGTATCAATGCCCAAGCTGAGGGGATTAACCTTGTTATTTGGGTCCAGGATCTGTGCGTAACGCGACCAGTTAAAGCGCACATCGAGAATCCTGTTGGGAGACATGCTGTACGTCCAGGTTAGACCGGCCAATTGCACGCGTGTGGGAGCGATGGAGTTGAATGCGTCGGCTGGGAGGCCGCTGCCCGGGGCCGGCGGAAGCGTATATCCGCCAAGAGGAGCGGACTGGACGCTGTCAGCGAAAGTATACCGGCCGGACAATTGCATCTTTTCGTTCATCTTATGGTCAATCCGGATGATGTAGCTGCTCATTTTGTCGGTATTGGGGCTGGAAATTTTCTGGGAGAATCCACCGGTGGGCACAGCAGCGTTTCCCGCGGTGGGCGTGCAGGATACGACTCCACCCGAGCCGTCTGAGCACGGGTAAAACTTCAAAAGGTTCAATCCAGCCGTGTTAAAGGGCAGATTACTTGTGTTGACGGCGGGATTCGCAAAGTCCGCCAAAGCTGCTGCCAGGTCGCCTTGGGTCGGGATGAGCACATCATATGGTTCAAGAGCCTTATTCCGCTGGCCTTCAAAAGCAAAGAAGAAAAATGTGCGGTCCTTAACGATCGGTCCGGCAAACGTCCCCCCATAATTGTGATTGTGATACGCAAGCGTTGTAGGGGTGAAATAGTTCTTGGCGTTGAGCCAGTCGTAGTTGCCGAAATAAAAACCCGTACCGTGGAAGTCGTTGGTTCCGCTCTTTAAGGTTACGTTGATCGCTGCCCCCCCCTTAATCCCGCTCTCTGCGGACGGAAGCTGCTGAACGGTGTACTCGGCAATGGAGTCGCTGCCCAGAACGGAAGCCGGAACGCCCAATACGCCGGGTTGGCCGATGACTTCGCTACCGTAGAAGCGGTCGTTGTTGGGCATACCATCAATCATGTAGTTGTTGGTGGTAGTCCGCTGGCCGCTGATGCTGACATCAAGGAATCCTCCGCCCGGGGAACGCTGCACGCCAGGCGTTAGGGCCAAGATCGACTTAAAATCGCGGCCCTCCGTAGGTAGGTCCATGATGGACTTCGTGTCCACCTCGTTGTTGACGCCAGAGGTGAACTCCACCAGCGGGCTGGCCGCTTCGACCGTGATGGTTTCGGTGCGTGCGCCAACTTCCAGCCGGAAATCCGCCTTGGTAGTCTGGGCGACGTCAACCCTGACATTACGAACTGTCGTCTTGAACCCTTCGGCGGAAACGGAAACTTTATAGGTGCAATTCGGCATGTCGTAAAGCGTGTATTCGCCGGAGGCGCCGGACGGCAACGAACGGGTCAGGTTTGTTTCTGGACAGACGGCGGATACGATGGCGCCGGCGACAGCGGCGCCGCTGGAATCCATCACCGTGCCGGTGATTTCGCCGGTGGTGATTTGGGCAGGAAGGCAAAGAGCACAACCAAGAATCAGGATGAGTGCAGAGACCAACCGCAGTGAATAAGACCTAAGCATAGGACGCCACCCCTTTGGCAAAATGAAGGACCCTGCACCGCGAACCTGCAATTGGTTGAGATTCTATGCCGAGCGAAGTTTTTGTCAATCAAAATTCCAATAATTTCGACAAATGGGACGTATCGGCTTTGTGAATGCCTACTCGCGCCCGTTCCGGTGGCGCCTTAGTTGAGCTTGCTCGTAGATGCGGACCAGAGAGTGCGCGTCTGACCGGGCGGCCGATTCGATGGAGAATGTTTGTTTGTGGCCGAGAAAACCTGTTACAGTCAGCGCAATTGAGTTCGTGGAAGTATGAGAGCTCCAGGCAATACGGCGATCCCGAGACTGGTCCGAGGGTGCGGGCAGCAGTTCGCGGTGCATCCAGCAATACTCCGAATATCTCTCCTCTTCGTAACAATTTTACTGGCATGGTGCGCATTCGTCCGCGCAGATGATTTCTGGAAGCAGAAGCCCGCCGCGCAGTGGTCGCATGAAGAAGCATTAAGGCTGGTGCGACACTCGCCGTGGGCGAAGGTGGAACCGGTGGTATTCCGCCGGACTGAGATTGAAGCGAGCTACAGCATTGCCAAGGGCAGGAAGCACTGTGACCCGGATGCCCTCGATCAAAACGGGAAATGCATGCAAAAAGGGAAAGTCGAACCGCCGGTTGATTCTTCGCGGTCGCCAAATGGGGCGCCAGGGCTTTCGCCGTCGACTGCCTTTCTGGTGCGATGGGAATCGGCGGCGCCGGTGAACGAGGCGTTTACACGGCTTGAGGAACTTGGCGAACGCCCGCTCGCGGCGTTTATGGCGCAGGCGCCGCGGCTACCGGGGGATCGATTCGTTATCACTGTAAAACTCGATCAGCCCGGATTCGCAGGGTTTGAGCCCTTCGCGGCCACACCGACGAGAACCCCAAACTTGCGCGCGACACTTAAGACCCGCCGTGGCATCGTCGCCCCGCTTGAAACCGAGTTCACCGGAACTGGCACCAGCGCGTCCGTCCATTTCTATTTTCCGAGGACACTCGACGGCGCTCCTCTGCTTAGCCTTGGGCCCGATGCGGCGGAATTCTCAATGCACGGGGCTGGCTTCGCGGTGTACAGCAAGTTCAGACTCGACCCTGAGTTCCTCCACTGAATTGATAACCAACGGAAAGCAAGCCGAGCTGTAGAAACAATGTCCAATTGTTGGGCTGACAATAAGTTCGGCCTTTCGATCTAGAGTGCGCATGAAAACTGCATCGCGCGCACGAACGTGAGCAACGTACATCGGGCTTTGCTTGCAAGTTTACAACCCGCAACGGGCGGAACATACGGGATTTCGTGGCTCCTTTTTGTGGGAGAGGAAGCTCCGCCCCCGGGCGGTTACAAAGGTAAGCGGGAGGGGCGAGCCCCTCCCCTACAAAGATAAGAGAAGAAAGAAGGCGGCATAAAGCCTCCCCTACACAGGCGGGAGAGAAGAAGGATGCGGGCATGTAGCCGACCGTACGAATGCGTCGTTATTAGTTGCGGATGCTGGATTCGTTTGGAAGTTGGGAGGAGGACCAGCCGCCGCCGAGGGCTTTGATGAGGAGGACGCTGGCATCCATGCGGCGGCGTTGGATGTCAACATTGTTGCGCTCGTTTTGTAGAGCGACGGTTTGGGCGTTGATGACTTGGAGATAAGTGTCCACGCCGCCTTTGTAGCGGTTGGTGAAGAGTTGAAGAGATTCCTGGGCGGAGGTGGTGGCTTGCGTTTGTTGCTGATCTTCGTCGCTGAGAATGCGGAGGGCGGCGAGATTGTCTTCGACTTCCTGGAAGGCAGTGAGGGTGGCCTGGCGATAGGTGGCGACGGTGGCGTCGTAATTCGCCAGAGCGGTTTCGGAGTTGGCGCGGCGGCGGCCACCGTCGTACAGAGTTTGGAGCATCTGAGGACCGACGGCCCAGAAGCGGCTGGGCCAGGTGAACCAATTCAAGAGTGAAGTGCCTTCAAAACCTGCGGAACCATTCAGAGAGAGCGTTGGGAAATAGGCGGCGCGGGCGATGCCGATTTGTTGATTGGCTTCGGCCATGCGGCGCTCGGCGGCGGCGATGTCGGGACGGCGTTCAAGGAGTTCGGAGGGGAGCGCGCCGGGGATTATAGGAGGTTGGGAATTGAGCGGGGCCGGAGCGATGGTGAGTTCGGCGGGGGGTTTCCCGATAAGGATAGCGATGGCGTGTTCGTATTGGGCGCGGGCGACGGTGACGTCCGTGTCTTGCACGCGAGTGGTATCGAGTTGCGTTTGGGCCTGGGCGACGTCGGATTTGGGAGCTACGCCGCCGAGGAAACGGTTGGTGGTGAGTTGGAGGGCGTCGGTGTAGGCCTTGACGGTGTCATCGAGGAGTTGTTTCTGGGCGTCGGCGCTGCGGAGTTCGAAATAGTCGATGGCGAGTTCGGCGTGAAGGCTGAGGCTGGCGGTAGCGTAATCGGCAGTGGTGGCCTGGGCTTCTTCGCGAGCTGCGGCGACGGTGCGGCGGACGCGACCCCAGAGATCGACTTCGTAGGAAAAATCGATAGGGAGAACGAAGTCGCCGGTGTTGCTGGTGGTGTGAATGTAGGGGCGGTTGCCGGAGGCGTGGAGCGATTCGATGCTGGGGCCGGTGGAGATGGTGGGAAATTGCGCGGCACGATTGAAGCGGACGGCGGCGCGGGCTTCGCGGAGGCGAGCTTCGGCGACTTTGAGGTTCTGGTTGGAGATGGTGAGTTGGTCTTCGAGCGAGTTGAGTTGCGGATCGCCGAAGACTTCCCACCATTTGCCGCGCAGGGATTGGTCGGCGGGTTGGGCGGTTTTCCATTGGCCGGCTTCCTTGAAGGAGTCGGGCGGCTGCTCTTTGAAGTTAGTGGAAGTGGGAGCGGTTGCGCGAACGTATTTGGGGCCGACTTCGCAGCCGGAGAGAAGGACGGCCAGGGCGATGGCGAGAAATGGGCGAAGGGATTTCATGGATTAGTCTCCCGCGTGCTGATTGGCAATCTTGACGGGCGTGCCGGTGAGCAAAGAATCGGGGGGGCTGAGGACGACAGAGTCGGAGCCGGAGAGGCCGGAAAGGATTTCGACGATGTTGCCGTAGTCGCGGCCCATTTTGACGGAGACGAGTTGGACTTTGCCGTCGCGGACGACGCCGACTTGAAGACCTTCCTTGCGGAAGAGAAGTGTGTTTGCGGGGATGGTTACGGAGGTAACGGATTCGGGAAGCTTGAAGTGGACGAAGACGTAAGCGCCGGGGCGGAGGCGGCCGTTAGGATTATCGACGTCAACTTCGGTGAGGAGAGTGCGATTGGCGGCGTCGAAAGCGTTGGCGTTGCGGACGAGCGTGCCTTTGAAGATTTCGCCGGGAAATTCGTCGAGGGTGAGGGTGGCGGTGGCGCCGTTGCTGGCGGCGCGGGAATAGACTTCGGGAATGGCGACGTAGACGCGGAGTTTGTTGATGGAGGCGAGGTGGAAGAGTTCTTTGGGAGCGCTGGCACCGGCGTCGATGAGCTGGCCGACGTCGGTGTTGCGGGCGGTGAGGATGCCGTCAAAGGGGGCGTAGATTTTTTCGAAGGATTGGAGTTCTTCGAGGCGGCGGACGTTGGAGGCGCTGGAATCGGCGGCGGCTTTTTTGGCGGTGAGATCGCTGCGAGCCTGATCTGTTTCCTGTTGGGAGACGGAGCCGGTGCTGACAAGAAATTCCCAACGGGACGCAGTGATTTTGGCGATGTTGTAGTTGGCCTGGGCCGTTTCGAGGTCGGCGCGGGCCTGCTGAAGCTGCTGGTCGAGTTCGGGAGTTTCAATTTCGGCGAGGAGTTGGCCTTTTTTGACGGACGAGCCGATGTCGAAATACCAGCGTTTCAGATAGCCGTTGGTGCGGGCGTAGATGGGTGCGTCGATAAAGGCGGTGGTGTTGCCGGGAAGCGCGATTTCCTGGGACGGGGCGTCGGCGACGGGGTGGACGACAGAGACAGTGGGAATGGCGGCTTCGTGGGTGACTCGTGTGACGTTGGCTTCGGCGTTTACGCGCGAGCGGATGCCGAAGAAGACGACGAGGGCGACAACGGCAACAGCGCTTGCGGGAATCCACCAGGAGATGCGCGCAGAAGGAAGCGGCGGAGCGGCGGCGGGCTGGGCCGCGGCCACCGCTGGCGCCGCTGGGTTGGGAGAGTCCGGTACGGGTGATTCTGCCGTCGTAGTCTGGCGATCATTTGATTCCGTGTTCATTGGTCGAACCTCCCATGGGTCTTTATGCGTGAACTTCTTCGCGAACTTCTTCCTGCGGAAATGCGGTTCCCGGTTCGCGCCTGGAATGCAGGAGACTGAAAACTGCGGGAACGAAAATCAATGTGGCGACGGTGGCGAAGAGCAGGCCGCCGATGACCGCGCGGCCGAGCGGGGCGTT
>DATLVJ010000723.1:0-11204 GCA_035577585.1 Candidatus Limnocylindrales bacterium | reverse complement strand
GGAATGCATCATCCGCGGCTGGCGGCGTTCCGCGCAGAGGATGACGCATATGCGGCGGCAAACCCGGTGAAGGGCGACTAGAGAAAACGCTTAACCTACGACGCCAGGTAAGCAGAGAAGAGCAATTCCAAACTAAAGGAGCGATTACTTGATGCCGATCATTTTGATCAGGCGCAGCACTTCCTCGTGCGGAACGTCGTAGAGCGGCCGCTCGTCTTCCTCTTCCAAGCGTTCGCGGAGAAATTCCGCGGCGATAAAACTTCCCTCGCGGTCGGTCAGGTCGCGGCTGCTCTTTTCACGGAATTCGACAAAAGCGGGATAGGCGAGGCCGATAATGCGGCCTACGCCATCCACTTCGAACTTGGCGTCGATGGTGTCGCTGTGGCGCGTCGCGATGGCGTTCCAGATGTGCGAGAAGCGGCAATCGTAGACATGGCCGCTCAATTTCGAGGTCACTTCGAAGGCGCCGATGAACTGGTTCATGGCGCCGGTATTCGCGAGTACGGGGTAAGCAGGCACGGAATCCTCTTTTTTGTGAAACGTTGCGGCAATTTGAAGGCGGTGCCGCTGGAACGCCGGTAATTAGTGTCCGATTCCTGCGGCGGTGTGTCAATCCCGCGGCGACGTTCAGCAGAGCCGCTGAAGTCCGGCGGCTTCGGCAGTCACATCGGTGTACTTCAAGCCCGCACCCGTGTTGAAGAGCACGACTCTGTCATCCGGTTTCAGAAATCCGGTTTGCAGCAGGTGGTCGTAAGCCGCCGTGGCGGCTGCGCCCTCCGGCGAAAGAAAGATGCCTTCATTTTTCGCCCAGTCCCGCAGCGAACCAAGAATCTGCTCGTCGGAAAACGCAAGCGCCACCCCGCCGGATTCGCGCAGAATTTCAAGCATGATGTAATCGCCATACGGCTTCGGTACGCGCAAGCCGGAAGCAAAAGTCGCCGCGTTCGTCCACATCTGGCTGGCCTGTTCGCCCAGCTCGAACGCCCTTGTGACCGGCGCGCAGCCCGCGGATTGCACGGCAATCATCTTCGGGCGCTTTCCGGGTTTCACCCAGCCGAGTTCTTCCAGCTCCCCGAAGGCTTTCCACATGCCGATCAGTCCTACACCGCCGCCCGTCGGATAAAACACCGCCTCGGGATATTCCCAGCCCAGTTGCTCGACGAGCTCGTAGCCCATGGTTTTCTTGCCTTCGACGCGAAAGGGTTCCTTCAACGTGGAAATATCGAACCAGCCCTCTTTCTCCTTGCGTTCGGCCACCATCCGGCCGCAATCGGAAATCAGGCCGTCGACCAGGGTGACTTTTGCCCCGTACATCGTGGCCTCAACATAATTCGCGAATGGGACATCCTTAGGCATGAATATATTCGCTTCGATTCCCGCAGCCGCGGCATATGCAGCCAGCGCGCCTGCGGCATTGCCTGCGGATGGAACCGCCAATTTTTTCAGGCCGTAATGGCGCGCCATGGTCACGCCGAGAGCGAGGCCCCGCGCTTTGAAGCTTCCAGTTGGGTTGGCACCTTCTTCTTTCATATACACGCCTGGAAAGCGGCGGCTGTGGAGCATCGGTGTCCAACCTTCGCCAAGCGTCACCGGCGCGACGTCGGGCAACACGCTGCGATAACGCCACAGCCCGCTCCACAGACCGTTCGCGGCATCTCGGGCAATTCCCTCTCGCGCGGCGATTCCGCGCAAAGGAGCTAGATCGTAACGCACGTACAGCGCTCCCGCGCATTGCGGGCACACGGTCTGCGGCTTCTCCGCGGAAAAACGCGCGTGGCAGCGCGAACATTCCAGGTGGCTGATTTTCGGCATATTCAAAAGATAGCAGCCACAAAATTCACCGGCAAGTTTCCGCCCCGAGTTGCGAAAGGACTTCACTCTATCTTGTGCGGCAGGCTATGATGTCGCCGCTCTCGAACAAATCAATAGATAGCGGGATGGAGCTTTGCCGGAGATTTCCTCGAGAACAAATTCGGTGTTGCTGGCGGCGGGGTTGGCGCTCTTTGCGGCTGGAGCCCTGCTCACGCTCGTGCTCCCAGCCCACACAGTCTTTCTTGTCTTGCGCTGGTCCGGGCTAGTGCTGCTTGCTTTTTCCGGCGCACGTGGACGCTCGCTGACCTATTGGATTTTCGTCGCGATGCTGGCGGGATTTGAATTGGGGATTGATCGGCCCGATTTTGCGGTGCGTCTGCGAGTCCTGGGCGATATTTTCCTGCGACTGATCAAGGTAATCGTCGCGCCACTGATTCTGGGAACTCTTGTGACAGGAATCGCCGCGCACGGAAATCTGAAAAAAGTGGGAAGAATCGGGCTGAAGAGCCTGATCTATTTCGAGGTGGTAACCACGATCGCGTTGTTCCTTGGCATCGGCGCGATCAACCTGACGCGAGCGGGCGAGGGAGTCCATCTGCCCGCGCCCGCGGAGGACCAAGCAGCGGCGCCGGCGGTAGCATTGAAGTGGGACGATTTTCTGCTGCACGTTTTCCCGGAAAATATCGCCAAGGCTGTCGGCGACAACCAGATTTTGCAGGTAGCTGTATTTGCCGTCCTGTTCGGAATTGCCTTGACGTTTGTTCCCGAAAAAACGCGGCAGCCCATGTTGGCCCTTGCTGAGTCGCTGGCGCAAACGATGTTCAAGTTCACGAACATTGTGATGTATTACGCGCCGATCGGGGTTGGCGCGGCGATGGCTTATACCGTCGGGCACATGGGGATAAGCGTGCTGCTCCCGCTGGGGAAGCTGGTGCTGACGGCGTATGGCGCGTTGCTGGCATTTCTACTTCTCGTTCTGTTCCCTGTGATTTTGCTGGCGAGGATTCCGCTTGGCCGCTTTTTGAGATTTGTGGCGGAACCCGCGACGATTGCCTTCGCAACCAGCACCTCCGAAGCAGCGCTGCCGCGGGCGATGGAATCGATGGAAGAGTTTGGCGTGCCGCGGCAGATCGTGGCCTTCGTAATTCCCGCGGGTTACAGCTTTAATCTTGACGGCTCGACTTTATATTTGGCGCTGGCTTCCATCTTCATCGCGCAAACGGCTGGAATGCACATGACCTGGCCGGAGCAGCTTCTGATGGTGTTCACGCTGATGCTCACAAGCAAAGGCATCGCGGGAGTGCCGCGAGCGGTTCCCGTTGTTTTGCTCGCCACGGCTTCCACGTTTCATCTTCCAACTGAGCCGATCTTCATCATTCTCGGCGTAGACGCGTTGATCGATATGGCGCGTACGTCGGTCAATGTCATCGGCAACTGCCTTGCCAGCGCCGTCATCGCCCGCTGGGAAGGCGAACTGCAAAATCCGCTAAGGCAGGACGGGAACGCCCGACTTTTGCGCGGCAGCAATTAGCGGGCCGTCCAAAGTAGCCAACGGCAAATGGCGTTCAAGCGCCAGGAATAAATAAGCTGAGTCATACGCCGTGAGTTGATACTTGCGGGCGATTTCCTGAATTTCCCGGAAGCCGGATTGCGGAGAATCTGATTGAACCTCGATGTAATTCGACATCATGCTTTCATACAAGGCTCGAGCCCTTTCGACTTCCGCTAAGCCAAGTTTGGCGCGACGTTCCGCCTGAACGAGTCCGTTGGCGATCTCGAGAACCCAAAGTGAGGGAACGATAGCCAACTGCCCGGTGAGGAACGACAACCGGATTTCCCGAGCGCTTGCGGGCTCAGGGTGGTCCACCGCCCAAGCAAGCGCAATGGAAGCGTCGAGCACAAAATCGCTCACCTGCGCCCTTCCTCGATAAGGCTCTTGACGGTGACTCCCGGAATCTTTTTTGAGCGCTTACGGATTTTCTCGAACTCGTCAAATATTTTGCGCAAATCAGCCTTTTCGCTGGGGGCCGGGCCGATGGAGGCTACAAGTTTGCCGCGCCGGGTGATACCGATGCGTTCGCCGCGGGCCGCGCGCTCGACGAGTTCGGATAACTTCTGTTTGGCTTCAAAAAGCCCCACTTTTCGCATCGGGCACCCCTATATCAATCTAGATGATTATTCTAGATGATTAATGGCGGCGAGGCAACCCCCGCCTCAAGGACCAGCCTGGACCTCTTTAACGGGCGGCAAGCGCTGGGGTTTCCGCTTTGATGTACACGCCAAGCGCGGCGCCGACGCCGGCGCCGGGCGAAACGCGATGGCCCTGATCGTGAAGCGATTTTTCCATCGCGGCCAAGAGTTGCAGCACGAATGGCTTCTGGCTGCAGTAGCCCATCAGGCCGAGGCGCCAGATCTTGTCTTTAAGGGGACCAAGGCCGCCGGCGATTTCGATGTTGAATTCGTCCAGCAGTTGGTTGCGGAATTTCGCGTCGTTGACGCCTGCGGGAATCATAACGGCGGTGACGGTCACCAGGCGGTCTTTGGGATTTTCGACAAGCAGCTTTAGTCCCAGCGCCTCGACGCCGGCCACCAACGCCAGTTGATTGAGCTTGTGCTTCTCCCAGCGCGCTTCGAGGCCTTCCTCGAGCACGATGCGCATCGCTTCGCGTAGCGCATAGATCAGCGAAATCGGCGGGGTGTGGTGATAGAGGCGGTCCTTGCCCCAATAATTCATCGCAGTGGAAAGATCGAAGTACCAGCTTTGCACTTTTGATTTGCGGTTGCGGAACGCTTCTTCCGCGCGCGGGCTGACCGTGATGGGCGACATTCCCGGAGGCGCGCTGATGGCCTTTTGCGAGCCGCTGAAGCAGATATCGATGCGCTGCTTGTCGATGTGGAGCGGTTCGGCCGCCAGGGAAGCGACGGCGTCAACCACCAGCAAGGCGCCAAACTCATCGGCAACTTTGCGAAACGGGTTGATGTCCGTGACTACGCCGGAGGAAGTTTCCCCCTGGGCAAGGCCGATCATTTTGATCTTGCGGCCCTTCGCGACCTTGCGCACATCTTCGGGGTCGACGGGTTTTCCGTACGGTGCTTGCACAATATGAACTGTTGCGGGTGTATGTTGCGCGATCACATACATGCGCTCGGAGAACGCACCGTTCACGCAACAGATGGCTTCATCGCCGGGTTCGAGCGAATTCAGCACGGCGGCTTCGATCCCGCCCGAGCCGGAAGCGGACAGCGGAAACGTGACCCGGTTTTCCGTCTGGAAGATCTGCCGCAGCAGTGTCTGCGTCTCGTCCATGCAGGTGCGGAACCACGGATCCATGTGTCCGACAAGTTGGGTGGCCAGCGCGCGATAGACGCGCGGATCAATGGACGAGGGCCCCGGCGTCATCATCAGGCGTACGGGCGGTTTTAGTTCACCGATGGGGTTGGGCATGTCTTGACCTCGCG
Organism: Candidatus Limnocylindrales bacterium; assembly: GCA_035577585.1. GTDB lineage: Bacteria > Acidobacteriota > Terriglobia > Acidiferrales > UBA7541 > Acidiferrum. The sequence goes on along the minus strand of DATLVJ010000723.1, from coordinate 5,933 downwards.
ACGAATTGGGTTGCAACCGATACCGAAATACCAGTGTCCCGCAGGGGGGAGCAGTGGCGCAACCGACAAATTGGACGCATGGGTGCCCGGCGGCTGGTGTCCTGTATTAAGATGCGGCCGCATCCCCGGCCAGGGCTTGAACCGACCGGGGCTGGGGACGCAGCAGCAAATAGAATGCCAGGACGTGCGTAATCATCAGCAGGGGCACGTAAAGGATGGGAATCGCATACGCCGCGCCCAACTGACCCGCCATCGCCGGCAAACCCACCCGCGTCGCGTGGTAGTAGTCCAGAATCAGATCGATTATCCCCACCATATTAAATGCCGCGACGAACAACCAAAACAACGGACGTATCCTGACCGTGAGCAACGCAAGGATGGCCAGCACCCCGGTCGCCAGATCCCAATAGGCTGCGAACGTGGCGAAGCCGGCCTCGGGCAAATTCGGGCCGACCACGCCTGGAAGAATAAATACGAGCCCGAAGAAACGGAAGCTGTGCAGCGTAGCGATGGCACGTTGCGCCCCGACCGGATCCATCGTCTTGAGCCGGGGCAGGATGTACACACCGAAGCAAAGTAACCACGCTACATAACCCAAAATGAGATGCAAACGAAAAATAGTTTCTGGTGACATTTGGCCTCCTATCGGCTTGGGCTCACGGATTGGTTGGGCTCTCTCAACAGAATGCCCAGCGGCAGGAGTGGCCCGACCGGAATGAACTGTTCGTCCACCAGATTTTCCTTCGACAGGGGCAGGTTTTCGAGGAGGGCGCGAGCCTCCGCCGCGTCCTTGCAGTTCAGGATGAAGATGGCGCCCCTGCCGTCGCCGCGCGTGAACCACTGCTGAATCTTGCCGTCGAGATACAGGGGAACGGTCGCGCGAATTTCGGCGGGCATGATTTTCATGATTTGCTCCACAGTAATTCCCGGTTTTGGGGTAAGGATCGCCACCACGCCGGTGATCTTGGGCTGCGGCGGAGTGCTCTGGCCTTGCGCCAGGGGCGCCAGGACCGTCGCGAACGCCAGCAGCGAGTACAACATTTCTATCTTCATTATTCAGCTCCTTTGATACCTCACGGAATTTGAATCATGTTTGGTACCACCGGGTACCACACACTGGTTTAGACGCTCGCGAGGAGAAAAGGTTACGCCCCGAACAAAAAACTCCCGTACACAAACTAAGACGCGGTGGTACTATAGGGTACCAGCTTCAACAAGGAGAGGGTGATGGCTGCGGCATCGGCGTCAAAACGCCGCCAGAAGGGCGGCGACGAAACTGCGGTGCGCAAGCGCATCCTTGCGGCGGCCTTTGCGGCGTTCGTGAAGAGCGGCTACGCCGCGGCCAGCACGCTTGAGATCGCCACGCGCGCGCGCGTTTCGAAGCGAGAGCTTTACGAGCTAGTTGGCAACAAACAGGAAATGCTGATCGCCTGCATCAGCGAGCGGGCCAAGCGATTTGACGTGCCCGCTGACCTGCCCGCCGTGCGCGATCGCGAGACACTAGAGCAGGTGCTGGCTTCTTTCGGGACAAAGCTCGTCCGCGAGGCAAGCGATCCCACGGTCATTGCGGCACTCCGACTGGCGATCGCCGAGGCAGTCCAGGCGCCCGAAGTGGCGCGTGTACTTGACTCTAGAGCACGCGAGGCAAGCCGCGCCGCCTTGCGTAAAATCATGGCGGAGGCTCAGGCGTCCGGACTGCTCACGGGCCACCCTGCGGAACTTGCCGAGCAGTTCGCCGGGCTGCTCTGGCGCGATTTGCTGGTCAGCCTGATGCTCGGCGTCGCCGCGAGACCGAACTCACGCGAAATCGCGGCGCGTGCCCGCGACGCCGCGGCCGCCTTCCTGCAACTTCACCCTTTACCGAATGGGGAAAACGGAGTTGGCCGGGGAGTTGGCAGCAATTGAATGGGCTAGCTCAAAAACAAGCGCATGCTGGAAGATTGAATACGGCGGAAGCGGCAATGAGTGTGCAACCCGCCAACGCTAGCGGAGCGGCTCCATCCGGCCGCGCTTCAGCAACTCCGGGGGAATGGGGTTGCCTGGGCGTTCTTCGTCCCAAACCATGGAGAGGATCCACCAGCGCTTGCCATCGAAATAAAGCTGAAAGATGTTGACGCCGCGGGAGACGATTTTTCCGGCGGCGGTTTTTCCTTCGTAGCTGCTCAGGACGGTGGCGACGTTTCCATATCGCTTGGTGACGTGAGCCAGTTCGCGCTCGGTGAAGCCGTTTTTCACCATCCAGGCATCCGCCTCGTCGGCGAAATCCTGTTCGGATTTTGCTTTCGTGGTGATTGCGCCGGTCTTGGGGTCCACCTCGACGGCCACCGAGCGCGATTCCGGATCGAATAGGGTGCGGTCGCGTCCCCAATTGCGGGGCACGCCAACGCCGCCGGAAATGGCCTCGTAGCTTGCCTTCACAATGCCTTCGGGGGTGCCAACATCCTCGGCCCGCGCAGGAATGACGGGCCTTTCCAAGTGCGTGCGCTGCTGCGCCCCTGCGCGGCCAGCGGTGCAGGCCATTGCGAGCATGGTGGAAGCGAGCAGAGCTGCATGTGCAATCTTCATGTTCTTCCCTCGTGTGAGATGACTACGTCTCGAGCAATGTGTCGAGCACTGCGGGCCACCATTGCTCGAAGTCGCCGTCCCTTTGGAGTCCGCGCCTTAATAGAGCTTGGATTCGCTCGAGCGTTTCAGGCCAAGTCAGCGCGGTCTCAAAAGAAGTGATGGCGGCGAGGAGCCGGTCGGCGGACGGCAACGAGACATGGTTGACGAGATTCTTCGCGGCGGCGATGGCACGCCGGTCGAAGGAGGCGATCCGGCGCGCGAGTGCGTCGACGAAGCCGTCGAGTTCGGCGTCTGGAAGTGCCCGGTTGACGTATCCGTATCGTTCCGCGGTGTCGCCGTCGAAATCGTTCGCGCCGAGAACGATTTCGAGCGCCCGACCGCGGCCGACCAGATGTGGAAGACGTTCCGTACCTCCGCCGCCGGGATGCAATCCCACCCCGACTTCGGGTTGGCCGAGTCTCGTGTTCTCTCGCGACGCGAAGCGCATGTCGCAGGCGAGGACGAACTCGCTGCTCACGCCCCGGACACAGCCTCGGATCTTCGCGATGCTGACCACCGGGGACTTGGTGAGACGCACGAACGTATCCATCAGGATCGGGAGGCCCGAAGTCCCGACAGCAGTCATGATGTTCCCTATCTTGCCGGTCAAATCAAAGTGGGCAAGATAAAACTCGGGGTTCGCGCTTTCGAATACGACGACCCGCAGGCTCGGGCTGGTGTTCATTCGCGCGAGCAGATCCTGTAGGGCTTCGAATATGCTGGCGTCTACGATGTTGAAAGGCGGGTAATCGAACACAACCCTCCAGTACGCAGGCGTTTCCTCGATTACCCGCACGTGCGCCGCAGAATTAGTATTAGCCATATGTTTCTCCCTTCTTAGACCTCAAAACCGCGGGACGGCGAGGTGATCTCCTTCCCTTCATAGGAACGCAGCGCTGCAAGCCATTGCGAAAATGGTGGAAGCGAGCAGAGCTGCAAGTGCAATCTTCATGTTTTTCCCTCGTGTGGCCACGGAAGGATATAACGAAAAAAGGAGGGGTTGAAGGTCCAAGCGTTGTTACCTCGCAAATAGTGCGCCGGCCGCCCGTACCACAATTAAGGTAGGCAGAAACGAGCCTTCCGTAGTGCGAAAAGATCATTCCATCGCGTGATGCGCCTCTCCCGGCCAGCCTGTAAATCAGGATGGGAGGCCCAACCACGATGACCCGGCGAGTTCCGCAATACGTGGATTCGGGACAAAGTAAGGAGCAAAGCAATGAAGACGCATTCCATTTTTTCCTGGTACAGGATTCTGCGTGTGCACTATCACTGGCCGATGTTTCAAGCGATTCGGTACGCCTTGTGGCTGGCTCGATAGGAAGAGGGAGAGGAGTAGGACTTTACGTGTTGCCACGATGTCTCCGTCCCGGTGAAGCAGGCGGGACCCAAAAAACGCGTTTCATGGCCGAAGTTCGTGGGGCGCGAACGAAAGAGAAAGTCGGCCATTCTTGTCGGGATGACTGAACGGAGGAGGCTGACCCTCTGTAACTTAGTTGGCCCCTGTGCATCCATATGGCACACTCCGGGCGGATGAACTAAGATTGCGCCATCGGCACGACTACGAGTGGAATCCATTGCGCAGAGGTTCAGAATGACGACAAACGCAGCACAAGCTGGAAGCGCCGCGGCCGGCTTCGGCGGGCGGTCCGAAGCGGCAATCGGACTGGCGGTTGTTCGGATTACTATTGGCGCGATGTTCTTCTGGGTGTTTTTCGAGAACAAGGGGAAGGGCCTGTACACGCCCGGGGGCTACGCGGGGCTGATCAATTACTACATCAAGTCGAGCCACTCACCCGCGATATGGAAATCGGTTATGGGAATCATGGCCAGCCATGCGACCATGGCGGCGCCCATGCAGGGAGTGGCAGAGTTTTCGCTGGGAGTCCTGCTGTTGTTTGGCCTGTTCACACGTCCCGCCGCTGTTGTCGCGTTCTGTTTGCTAGGCAGCCTCTGGATTTCGGAATTGGGCACGTCGTGGATCTGGGAACTGCTGGTTCCCGTGATGGCATCGCTGGGACTGGCGATTGGACGCGCGGGGCGCACCTGGGGAATCGATGCGATTCTGGCGCGGCGGAACCCCACATCGCTGTTCTGGTGAAGAAGGAATCCGCTTGCGAGTGTCTGTGATTATTCCTACGCACAACGAAGCGCAGGCCATAGGGCGTGTGCTTGCCGATCTGCCTTCTCAATTGGTAACAGAGGTCATCGTCGTCGACAGCAATTCCACGGACGGAACGCCCGAGGTCGCGCGAAAGATGGGAGCGCATGTTATCGAGGAGCCTCGGCGGGGGTACGGGCGCGCTTGTTTGACCGGGCTTGCGCAAGCGCAAAATCCGGACGTGGTGGTTTTCCTGGATGGCGACTACAGCGATCGCCCCGCGGAGTTGCCGATTCTACTGGCTCCGATTATCGAGGGCCGCGCGGACATTACGCTCGGTGCACGCCTCGGCGGCCAGAACAACGCCAGTGCTCTACCGTGGCACCAAGCCTTCGGCAATCACCTCGCCTCAGGCATGATCCGGCTGTTGTACGGACTGAAAATCACCGACCTTGGTCCGTTTCGCGCTGCCCGCGCTGAAGTGCTTCGCGCCCTGGCTCTCGAAGAGACCACTTACGGCTGGGCGGTAGAAATGATCGTGAAAGGCGCCATCGCGGGATTTCGAATCGTGGAAGTTCCGGTGAGCTACCACCCGCGCATCGGCAAATCCAAAATCAGCGGCACAGTGAAAGGCACGATCGGAGCCGGGTGGTTCATCCTGAGCCGGATTGTGTTGTATTCTTTTCGGCGCCGGAGAGCGGGATTGCCGCGCCCGGCGTAAGTTTCGATGGGCCAACCATCTTATGGAATCCAGTAGCCAGACATCTGAGTCGCTGACGCACCCGAACCGCATCTTGGTCATTATGGCGAAAGCCCCTAGGCCCGGCATGGTCAAGACGCGTCTAGCCGAAAGCATTTCGCCTCCCGCCGTGATCGCGCTGTATCGCTGCCTTTTGGCAGACACGCTGGAACTGGCCAAGTCATTAAACGGAGTGGACGTCGCGGTGGTGTGCCCCGAGCCGGATCAGGAAGAACTGGCGCAGTTGGTAGGTGGAGATGGAGTGTCGGTAGTCGCGCAAAAGGGCGATGGCCTCGCCGCCGGACTCAACTTTGCTTTTCGGCATTTCACCTCCGCCGGCCCGCAACGAGTGATCGCGTTCAACAGCGACAGCCCGCATCTTGCGCCGCGTGTTTTGCTGAGCGCGTTCGAAATACTCGCCACGCACGACGTGGTCGTCGGGCCAACCAATGATGGAGGCTACTACCTGGTCGGCGCCAAGGCCGCTCATCC
>DATLVJ010000722.1:0-7381 GCA_035577585.1 Candidatus Limnocylindrales bacterium | reverse complement strand
TTCTGTTTGGTTGACCCGGAATTTTCAAGCGACATCAGAAGCGTTGGGCGCTCGTACAGATTCGCCGGCACTTCCGGAAATCGGTAGCTCTCACTGTAGCCGCCGGTAACGATATCGTTGCCGATTTTCCAAACCGGGCCGTTATTGTTGGCAAGCAGCGTAGCCTTGATCTCCTCATGCTTGGTGGTGCCATTGTCCATGTAGCTGCGCACCAGCGTCACTTCCTTGCCGACGTATTTGTTCAGCAGCTTTGCGGGTTCCAGCAAATCATATTCGTAATTCTGCTCTAGCACGCCAACCTTGTCCGGCTCGGTCAACGAACGAAAATGCACGGTCGCCGGATTGACGGTGGCGGCAATATCCATGAACTTCAGGCGGAAATTTCCCCGCGGGAGCTGCAGTTCGCGGACGTCGCGCACGAGCGCGATATTGGAGTTGTAAACGGTGACCGCAAGATCGGTTTGATCCGTCAAAGTAGTCGACTGATCCGCCACGGCCGCAGCGCCGCGGCTGGACTCCTTTTCCTGCGGCCCATTCTTCTTGCCCGCGTGAAAATCCGGCACAAACGCGGCCGCGCCGGCCAGCGCAATCATGGTCGTGGCCGCCATCCAGCGGTGCGCCGCATTTTTCGGGAAATGTGGAGTCTTCATCTTCGCTTCACCTCGTTTAGAGTTTGCCTTCCTGCTTAGAACGGCGCCATCGATGTTTCTTGCAGGGCGATTATCGGCTGGAGGTCTGCTTCCAGGTGGCGCCGCCGTCGGACGTTTCATAGCTGGTGTGCCGGGCCGCGTCCCAAATGGACGCATGTTTCGCGTCAGCGGCATGGACACCGCCCAGGTCGCCAGCAATCGGAGTACTGATCTTCGTCCAGTGATTGCCGCGATCCTTGGTCAGCACCAGCGTGCCGGCCTTTCCAGCAATCCAACACACGTTCGAAGACGGCGCGAACCCCGTCGTCAGTTCTTCATTCGCGCCGGTTTCCATCGACGTCCAATCCTTGCCGCCGTCGGTGGTCAATTGAACCGTTCCCGCGGACTGCAATTTCCAGAAAACTCGGTTGTCTGGAGTAAGGATTAAGCCGTTGAGCGAACCGGCCGATTCCGAAAGCTTGTTCGACACTCCCTGTTTCATCATCAGGGAGTCGGTGTCATTCCGTCCGTTCAATGGAGCCGCCTCGGTTTGCACAGTTTGCGGGACTGACGGAGGAACAGTTTTCAAGTCAGCGCGATGCTTCTCCTCACCCGCTGCTCCGCCCACCGCTGCACCATAGGTCATCGGCTTAGGAGGGGGCGGCGGTGCCGCTGGCTGAGTAGCGTTTTTGTTTTGCTTTTTCTTGCGGCCGCTAATCTGCCCGGATTCCGTATCGACAGCCGCGCTTTGCGCGCTCACCTCGACAGTCTCAGTGACAGCGCCGACGTTCAGGCCGATTTGGTAGGCGCGGGGATTGGCTGCGTCGTAGGCAATTGTGGAACGCATGGTTTGAAAGCCCGGAGCGTGGGCGCTAAGTTGGTAGGTGCCGGAGGGAAGATTCAGCAAGAGCCAGCGACCGTCGGAACTGGTGGAGGCGCTCCAGGTGTCGTCCGTTGCAATGTTTTTCACTTCGACGATGGCGGAAGCAATGACTGCGCCGGAAGGATCGGTAACAACGCCACCGATCTGGTTAGGGGCGAGAACGATGCCAGGCGAGAGCGTCATTAGTCCGACGACATTTCGGCCGTTTGTCGGAAGATTCACGAATCCCTCGTCCGCGGTGGCGCCGATTCCGCCTCCTCCAGACGCACGGACAGGCGCGTTCTGACCGACCCCGGCGCCCGCCTGGATTCCACCCGAAATCTCTGGCGCAGGAGCGGGTCTCGTTACCACTCTATTCGCGGACACATCGGATTCGGGCTTCGGATTCACAAACCCTGCGCCACCGGTCGCCCCTACACGCTCCGCTGGCCGCGGGGAAGAAGGTGCGGCGAGCATTTCCTTTTCTCTTTTCTGCACGGACCTGTCGGCGGTTTCCAGTTCCTGATCTTTGGACTCGACAGGCACCTGCACCTTACTTTGCAACTGATCGCGCATAGGTGCCCGCTCCGCGGGCGCCTCTCGCCGCGCTACAACAGTATTGGAGTAGTGCTCCACTTTCGCGGCTCGCTGCTCATAAATTCCTATGAATACGAGAACTCCGGCGGCAACGGCACCCAGCGGAATCGCCCAGCGCAAAAGCGCCGGCCGGCGCCGCATGATTGCGACTGGAGTTCCGGCCGCCTTCGGCGCGGAAACGGCGGCAGCCTGAACGCTTCGTTTCGGACCGCTCCCTGCAAGATCGCCCAGCATCACCGCCGCTTCAGCCACTGGAACTCCGCGATCTTCCCAATCCGCGGCAAGCTGTTTTTCGGCGGTTTCCACCAGCGCCATTGCTTCCTGGCACGCATCGCACGCGGAGATATGCGCCTTCCACCGGGCCATTTCCTCGAGAGAAAGATTCCGCTCGTGAAAAGCGGCGAGGGTTTCCGCGTCCGGGCAATTCGTCTGTGCCGAGCCGCCACGCAGATGTTGCGCGAGCGCGCGTTCGAATTTTTGGTCGCGGTCGTCAGACGGCATGGCCCTCTCCTTTCTTAGAACGGCGGCAAATGCGTTTCTTGCAGCGCATCACGCTGGTTCCTTTCGGTTTGTTCGCGAATCTCCAGGCTTCGCTTCGGGAAACAACTTCCGGAAATCAATGGGCACGTCCTCCGCAGCGTATTCGAAACACTGCCGGATTTCCGCGTCGCTCAGCGAATAGGCATCACGCAAATGTTGTTCCGCCAGTTCGCGCAACTGTTGGCGAATGCGCTCCAGGCTGCGGGAAACGCTCGATTCATGCTCGCCAAGCTGCCGGCCAATTTCCGCCAGCTTGATTTGCCGGACGTAGTAGAGTTCCAGCCGCTCGCGGTCGCCGGGAGGCAAAAGCTTCAGGCAGTGCTGCAAAGCTGAGGAGAAGCAGGTGAGATAATGCCCGCGATGAGGATCCTGCAGCGGCGGGTGCTGCAGCCGTTCGGGCGGGAGCGCCGGCGTTTCCCCGTCCTCCGCATCCAGCGATTCCAGGCGCCGCCGCGACCGGATGTAATCCACATGGCGCTGCGCCAGCACGGTGCGCAGCCAGGTCTTCAACGAACTTCGCCCGTGGTAGTAGCGGAAGAGCGAGCGCTCGCCGCGCTTCCCATCCATCAACCCGAAAAGGTCGGAGAAGAGCGAGTCGGCCAACTCCTGCGGATTCGCGCCGTAGCGGCTGGACTTGGCGATTGCTCCGGCGGCGGCGCGCAGGTAGCCTCGGTATTCGGCGACAAAATACTCCCAGGCGGATTCCGAACCCTCGATGCAAGCCGTCGTCAAGGCCAGATCTTCCAGGTGCAGCGTCAGGAGATACTCTTCCAGGCGGCCCGGGGAGGGGTCTCCCTCCTGAAAACGCTTGCGCAGGCTGCGTTCGAGCCCACAAACCAATTGAGCTTGGGAAAGCCCCCACTGTGCCGCGCCGGACTGGGAATATAGCGACGCAACCAGCGTTTCGTTACCGGCCAGGAGCGGTAGCCCCCCGGTGGAATTTTTCTTTTCTTGGGGAGGCTGCGGCACAATCCTCCTGCCGGGAGTATAAGACTCCTTCTTTCAGCATCCTAGGGCGCAAAAGAAATAAACCAACGCCCTATAGCGAAGGTGCATCCTAAAGGGTACCCTAAAGGAGTGACCCGTGGGGTCCACCCGGCAAATCCTCCGGCCTGTCCCGCCCCTGAATGGGTTATTCTATTGTGCGTTGCGCTCCCTGCCCTGCAACGAATTTCGCCTCGGCGGGTTTGTCCGAGCTACAGAAAACACGCGTGAGAGATGCACTCGCTTTATCATTAGCGAGTTCGCGTCGTTAGTACGAAAGTTCTATTCGAGGGGCCGCGCCCCCTCAGTACGCTCGTACTGGTAAATCACACGTTCTGTACTCGAGAAATCGAAGCTTCGATGCACCCGGGTCGAAGTTCCAGGACGAATTTTCGTAAGAGGCGGCGAGCGGATGGCCACGATGATCGCAGATCCACCAACGAGCAGGTCGCTGGGCGTCGGGTTCAACGCGAACCGCAGCCGGACCGCAAACTCCGAAGCCTGGAAGCAAAATATTGGAACCCGGCAGGTGCCTGCCCGCCTGGCGCTCTTGCCCGAAGCAAAACCGAATTGGCGCCGTGTGGGATTCAGCGCGGCTGTTCAGCTCGCCATTCTGGGATTCTTCCTCATCATTCCCATGCTTTATCCGGAACAGATGAAAACCGCCATTCAGTATTCCTATACCGCCATCGCTCAGCCAATCACCGAGATTCCCGTTGCTCCTCCGCCGCCGCCTCCTCCAAAGGTGAAGGCGGTCGCACCGAAGCCGACTCCTAAGCCCGTCCCGGTCCCTGAGGTTCCAAAACTGAATCCTCAGCAGCCGCACATTTTTGCCGACCTCACGAAACCCAAGCCGGTCGAGCATAAGGTAGAAAAGGCGGAGCTCAAGGCACTGGATCTGTCTCCGAAGTTTGATGAGGTCAAGATCAACGTCAAAGAGAACGGGCCGAAGCGTCCGAAAGAGGACGTGAAGGTGAATAATCTGAATACGGGAAGCGCGGCGCCGGCAACGGTGGTCGCGCCTGTGGAAAAGGTTCAGACCGGCGGGTTCGGTGATCCGAACGGCGTAGCTGGGAAGGGCGATCCGAAACACGCCACCAACGTAGCGCGGCTCGGCTCTCCGGCTTTACCCGGCGGCGAAGGATACGGCAACGGCACAGGCGGCAAAGAAGGAATTCGTGGCACGGTAGCTAGCACGGGCTTCGGCAACGGCACGGCAAATCCTCCGGCAAGCGGCAAGAAGGGCTCGGTCGTCTCCACCGGCTTTGCCAATGCGGCAGACAACACGGCGGAAGCGCCGAAGAAAAAGCAGCAGAACACGGGCCCGGCGGACAACGCTCCGACGATTGTCGAAAAACCGCGACCCGAATACACCGCCGAAGGACGTTCCATGAAGATTGAAGGCGATGTGGTTGTGGACATGGTCTTCCTGGCGAATGGAACGGTTCAGATCAATCGCGTAATCAGCGGCCTGGGCCACGGCCTGGACGAAGCGGCCGTTCGCTCTGCGCAACAAATCAAGTTCAAGCCGGCGCTGCGACAGGGTCAGCCGGTGGATTTTCCGGCCCGGGTACGTATCGAATTTCGTTTGGCTTATTGATTGCGGTGAAGGGGAGATGAACATGCGAAAGTTTTCGAACTATATCCTCGTGCTTGCGCTCGGCGCATACGCCGGCACGATTGCCTCCGCCGCGCCGGCTCCCGATGCGGATCAACCGCGCACGATGGAGCAGGTGGTGGATCGGATTACCGCCAACGAGCAAAAGCTCTACGGCCAGGTCCGCAATTACTCTCCACTTGTGGAGACCTATATCCAGAATCTGAAACCGGACAAGGAGCTCGGCCAGGTGCCCGCCGGGGACAAATACTTCCTCGGCCGCGCCAACTTCGCCAAGGGTGTAAGCCTGGTTCCCCTGACCGAAAAATCTAACAAGGGCAAGCGGGCGTTAGGGTCCATCGGCAACTTCTTCAGCTTCGCGATGCAGTTTCTGCCCGACGGCTTCCTGCAGATGATCTTCATCGACACCAACGGGTTTGACCGCCAGCACTACAAGTTTGACTACGTGCGCCGCGAATTCGTCGGCGAAGTGCGCTGCCTGGTCTTTGACGTGACACCGCTCGAAAAGAAGAATGGCGGACGCTTCCTGGGACGCATCTGGGTGGAGGATCAGGATTATCACATCGTGCGCTTCAACGGCGCGTACAGCGGCAATGGGCATTCCAGCTGGTATTTCCACTTTGACAGCTGGCGCACCAACGTCCAGCCGGGCTTGTGGATGCCGACGTTCGTGTACAGCGAAGAAAAGGATCTGCATTACGCGATTTCAAAGAAACTAGACTTCAAGGCGCAGACCCGTTTGTGGGGCTATAATCTCGGCGGCGCTTCCCAGGAGCAGGAGTTGAGCAAGATCCTCGTCGAAACGCCGATGCAGGACGACACCAAGACGGCCAACGACCTGACTCCGATTCAGGCGCAACGCTCGTGGGATCGCCAGGCGGAAGACAACATCGCCGATCGCCTGGAACGCATCGGGCTGATGGCGCCGAAGGGCGAAGTGGACAAGGTCCTCGAGACCGTCGTCAACAACCTGGAAGTGACCAACAACATTGACGTGGATCCCGAGGTGCGCTGCCGCGTGCTGATGACCTCCACGCTGGAATCGTTCACCCTGGGCCACACGATTGTGCTGAGCCGCGGCTTGATCGACGTCCTGCCCGACGAAGCCAGCCTGGCAACCATGCTGGCGCATGAACTGGGCCACGTCGTACTGGGCCACCGGCTGGATTCGCAGTTTGCCTTCTTCGACCAGTTGCTGGTGGAAGACAAGGACACGTTCCGCCACTTTGGTTTTTCGCGCACGGCGGATGAAGAAACCCAGGCCAATGCCAAAGCCATCCAGATCCTGAACAATTCGCCTTACAAAAACCAGCTGGGCAACGCGGGACTCTTCCTGCAGGCTCTCGACAGCCGCCAGAAGGAAATCCCCAACCTGATCAGCGGACACCTGGGAAATCGAGTGCCGCAGATCAACGACCTGAAATCCACGGCTGCCGCGGATCCCAAGCAGAACGCCCAGAAGATTGCGGCGCTGCCCATCGGCGGACGCGTGAAGATCGATCCTTGGAACGACAGGCTGGAGCTCATCAAGAGCAAACCCGTGGGCACTGTGGCGGAACGCGAGAAGATGCCGTTTGAAGTTACGCCGTTCATGCCCTACCTGATGCGCTACGGCGCCGACGCTTCGAAGCCGGTTGCGGCCAGCGCTGCAAGTCCGCAAGATACGAAACCCGGTACAGCGCCGGATCCGACCAAACCGTAAACTTCTTTACATCCCGTTTCAACAAAAAGCCCCCAAATTTCGGGGGCTTTTTGCTTTCCTACGGTCTGGGTCCCCCGAGTTCATCGGATCTACCCGATGATCAGGTAGATCTACTCGGAACTGGATTCCTAATCGGACATTGTACCCGTGCCAAGGACCAGGCACGATTCATCAGCCTGCTGAATGAACCGCTGGATAATTGGGGAGGCAGCCCGCAGCAGATTCACGATTTCTCCAGTGGAACAGTTGGCCGCGCGCAGCCAAATAATCTTGGGGGGTTGGCCCAGGAGTACGCTTCGTTCCTGAAAGTCCGAATCTTTCGAGACTATCGTGAACCCATTCTCCTTGGCATACTGCCAAATGGCCGAATCATCCATACTCCCCAATCCGCAATCGTGGACTTGGACTGAACCCGGATAGATCTCCGCGAGATCCTCGGGCAAACGAGG
>DATLVJ010000721.1:0-2562 GCA_035577585.1 Candidatus Limnocylindrales bacterium | reverse complement strand
CCGGCACGAACACCGATACCAGCACCAGCGAAGTTGCCACCACCGCCCCGGCCACTTCCTTCATCGCCACGCTCGCCGCATTGTGCGGCTCCGAAATCCCTTCCGTAATGTGCCGCTCCACGTTTTCGATCACCACGATGGCGTCGTCCACCACCAGCCCCGTCGCCAGCGTGATGCCAAACAGCGTCAGAGTATTGATCGAAAATCCCAGCAGCTTCACGAAAATAAACGTTCCGATCAGCGAGACCGGAATGGTGACCGCGGGAATAAACGTGCTGCGAAAATCCTGCAGAAAAATGTAAATCACCAGCACCACCAGGATGATCGCCTCCAGCAGCGTAATCAGCACGTCCCGGATCGATTCGCCGATCACCGTCGTCGAGTCGAACGCCTCCGCATACTTCAAACCCGGCGGAAAATTCTTCGACAACCGCATCAATTCTTCCTTCGCTCCCCGATCCACCTCCAGCGCGTTCGCCCCAGGCAGTTGCGTCACCGCTATTCCCACCGCCTCGTGGCCGTTGAACCGCAGCACCGAGCTGTAATCCTCCGCCCCAAGCTCTGCACGCCCCACGTCCTTCACGCGCACCAGCGTCCCATCCGTCCCGGTTTTCAGGATGATGTTTTCAAATTCTTTCGGTTCGGTAAGCCGGCCAACCGCCCGCACGCTGATCTGATAATCCTGCTTGGGATTCGAAGGCGGCTGCCCTAATTGTCCCGCGGCCACCTGCACGTTTTGCTCGTTCAGAGCGTTCAGCACGCTCGTCGCGCTCAATCCCCGCTGCGCCAGTCGCTCCGGATCCAACCAGACCCGCATGGCATATTTCCGTTCGCCGAAGATGATCGCGTCGCCCACGCCCTTCACGCGTTTCAGTGCGTCGCGCACGTAAACGTCCAGGTAGTTGCTGAGGAACAGGCTGTCGTACTGCCCTTTGTCCGAGTAAACCCCCGCCGCAAACACGAAGCCGCCCGTTTGTTTGGTGATGATGATTCCGGTGTTCTTGACGCTGTTTGGCAGGCGTCCGAGCGCCTGGTTCACGCGGTTTTGCACGTCCACCGAAGCCAGGTCGACGTCCCGCGTCACATCAAACGTCACCACGATGGTGCTTGACCCGTCGTTGCCGCTCGACGACGTGATGTACTTCATCCCGGGAGACCCGTTGATCGCCTGCTCCAGCGGTATCGTCACCGCTGTTTCCACCGCTTGGGCGTTCGCTCCGATGTACGCGCTGCTCACCGCCACCTGCGGCGGCGCCAGTTGCGGAAATTGCGATATCGGCAGGCTCGGAATCGCGATCGCCCCTCCAAGCACGATCAGCAACGCGCAAACCGTCGCAAACACCGGCCGCCGGATGAAAAAATCGACAAACAAATCCGTTTCTCGCTTTCCCTACTTGGCGTTGATTGCTAACCGCGCTTCAAAGAAACTGAACACGGTGTAATCTTGGACTCGACTCTGGCGCACACAAACTGGACAAGGTGTCATCCCGAACCCGCGTCTTTTGCGGGTGATGGATCTGTTTTTCTTGGTTTTACTTTCCGGCCTTCGGTGTGTTCTCCGCCTTCGGCCCCGATGTTTGGATCTGTTCGCTCACCGGCGCCCCGTCCTGCAGAAACTGCGTTCCGGAAACGATCAGGTGCTCGCCGGGTTTCAATCCGTCAAGAACGGCGTAGTCGTTGCCGATGATCTCTCCCACCTTCACCCCGCGCTGCCGAGCCACCGTCCCCTTCGCTTCCTTCTCGGCTACGAACACAAAAAACTGTCCATTGATTCGTGTCACGGCCAGCACCGGCGCCACAGCTCCGGAGGCATTCCCCCACACCACCTGCGCTCTCACCTGCTGCGCAATCCGCAAATTCGCCTTTGGATTGGGCACTGCGGCTTTGGCCAGCACGGTTTGCGTCTCCGAATCCACTTGCGGCGAAATAAATGTAATTTGCGATTCGCTCCGCATATTTCCCGCTTCATCCAGCAGCTTCACCGGCAGCCCGACCTTCAAGTCCTTCGCCCTTGCCGCGGGAATGTAAAGATAAGCCTCCAGCGCTCCCGGCTCGTCCACCGTGGTAAGCAGTGTCGAGACAATCACCCGATCCCCTACGCGCACCGGAATGTCTCCCACAATTCCGTCCATCGGCGAGCTCACCTTGTAGTAGCGCAACTCCACCTTCTGCTGCTCCACCTGGTGTTCCAGGGATTTTAGCTGCGCCACCGCGGTGTCGTAATTCGTTTGCGCGTTGTCCAGGTCCGATTTCGCGATCACTCCGGCTTCCGCCAGCTTTTTCGCCCGCTCCAGGTTCACCCGCGCAAGATTTACGTTGGACTCCTGCGCTAGCCGCGTCGCCTCCTGGCTGTTCACGGTCGCTTCCTGCTTCAGCGGGTCAATTTGCAGCAGTGCCGCTCCGGCCGCTACGTGCTCGCCGGACCTCGCAAATATCTTCGTGATGTACCCCTCAACCTGCGGATTAATCGTCGCCGAGTGCCGCGACTTCAGCAGCGCCAGGTATTCCGTCGTTTCCGCAATCGGCTTCGACTCCACCAGTTGCACCTGGACAGGGATCGCC
>DATLVJ010000720.1:0-3357 GCA_035577585.1 Candidatus Limnocylindrales bacterium | reverse complement strand
ATTTTCGCGGCCGTGTTGCAGAGAACAATTTTGTGGAGACGCGAGGCGTGCGCGATGCCCAGGTGCATTCCGATCATGCCGCCCATGGACAGGCCGCAAAAATAGACCCGGTCAAGTTTCAATGCGTCGAGAAGTTGCAGCACGTCGCCGGCGAGTTGGTCGATGGTGTAAGGGCCGGGCGTGGCGGTGGATTGGCCATGGCCTCGGCCGTCGTACCGAAGCAGGCGGAAATGGCGGGTGAAGGCGTCGAGTTGCGAGTCCCACATGCGATGGGAAGTGCCCAGGGAATTCGAGAAGACAACCACTGGGGCGTTTTCCGGGCCGTCCCACCGGTAAAAAAGTTGTGCATCGTGCAGTTTGAGAAATGCCATGGCTATGTTCCTCTTGCTTAGTTGACGGTTGCGGTGCTGCCGACTTCTGACAATATCCGGTTTATGAATTCGTCCGCACTGCCCAGATAATTGCGGACTTCACAAAGCCTTTCGAGGTCTTTGGGCGTCAGGTATGCATTGATCCCCGAGTCTTCGCGCAAGACATCCTTCAAGTGGCGATTATCGAGGCGTGCTTTTTTGCAGGCGCTTTCGACCAGTGCGTGGGCGGGCATTTTTCCCAGGCGGTCGCCCAGCGCCATGGTGACGGCTTCGGCGAAGATCAGTCCCTGCGTGGCGTCGAGATTTTTCAGCATGCGTTTTGCGTCAACATGGAGTCCGGGGAGCATTTCGGTGAGATGGTGCAACGCGCCGGCGGAGAGCGAGACAATTTCCGGAAGCGTTTCCCATTCGGCTTGCCAGCCACCGAGGCCGCGCTCCTGCTCCTGCACCATGGAAGAGAGCATGCTCGATACCAGGCCGGGGACGCGCTGAGCAGCGGCAAGGACGGTGGCGCAGGTGATGGGATTGCGTTTCTGCGGCATGGTGGAAGAGCCGCCGCGGCCCTCGCCGGTGGGTTCAGCGAGCTCGGCAATTTCGGTTTGGGCGTGAAGAGAAATATCGCGAGCGATTTTGCCAAGCGTTCCTGTGCAAAGGCCAAGGGCTGTGGCGATTTCGGTGAGGCGGTCGCGGTGCGTGTGCCACGGAATCGGCGGCAGAGGCAGGCGCAGTTCTTCGGCGAGCGCCTGAGCAACGGCCGGGCCTCGGCCGGAGAGCGCAGCCAACGTGCCGACCGCGCCGCCGAACTGCAGCGTCAGATTGCGCGCGCGCAATTCCGCGAGTCGCGCGCGGTGGCGAAGAATGGCGTCTAGCCATCCGGCGACGATGAAGCCGAAGGTGGTCGGCAGGGCTTGCTGCATCCAGGTGCGCGCGGCGACAGGTGTCGCGCGATGCTGGTCCGCCAGGGTTGCGAGTGTGGAGGTCAAGCGCGCGAAATCCTGATCCACGATTTCCAGCGCGCGGCGAAGTTGCAGGGCCACGGCGGTATCCATCGCATCCTGGCTGGTGGCGCCCCAGTGAACAAAGCGCGCCGCATCTTTTCTCTGGGTTGCGACCAGTTCGGTGAGTTTCTTTACGAGGGGAATGGCGGGATTGCCGGAAAGCGCGGCCTGGGCGGCGAGTTCCTCGATGTTGAACTGCTCCGCCTGGCAGGCAGCGGCGATGATCGGCGCGTCCGTGGCGGGGATCACGCCGGCTTTCGCTTCGGCGCGTGCAAGCGCAGCCTCGAACTCAAGCAAGCGTTGAATGTACTGCTGATCGGAGAAGAGCCGATCGATCGCTTCGTAACGGAACAGCTTGTCGAAGAGTTTCATCGCCGCGATCGTCTCCGGACTTCAGCAATCAAAGAACACCGTTTCGTCCTTCCCTTGCAAGCATACATCCCATTCCAGGGAATTTTCCTGCGGCTGCGCTTTCCGCGCGATCAGAGTTGCGCGGCGTGATTCCGGCACGGCCAGCAGGACCGCGTCGGCAGCGTTCAAAGGTTCATCGGGAAAATAGAGCCGGGTGATGAGCCGCTGCAACAGCCCGCGCATGAAAATTGAAATTTCCAGGTGAGGCGCGTTGGGCTTTCCATCCGGGCCGGGGACAGGGCCCGGCTTGATGGTGGAGAACGAAAAGCAGCCGGACTCGCCGGTGGGGACGCGGCCGAAGCCGAAGAAGGGAGTTGCGTCGGTTGTTCCAGAATGCTCCGGATGGTGATAGCGACCCTCGGCGTCGGCTTGCCAAATTTCCAGGACGGCGTCAGGGACCGGCTGGCCGTCTCCATCGAGGATGCGGCCATGAATGTGCATGCGTTCGCCGGAGCTTCCCTCGGCAATATTCGCGCGGTTCAGTTTGTCCATGCCGATGCTGAAAAATGGCCCCACAGTCTGCGAGGGAGTGGAGTGGCCGGGCATCTAACGCTCCATGGGCGTGGCGTTGCGCCCGCGAAGAAAGATGTCGAAGCGAAAACCCAGCGAGAGGTCCGGCTCCGTGCTCAGCCAGTCAAAGGAAGCGATCATCCGGCGGCGCGCGGCTTCATCGGGGACACTGTGGAAGATGGGATCGAACTCGAGGAGCGGATCGCCTGGAAAATACATTTGCGTTACGAGCCTGGTGGCGAAGGCGGGACCGAAAAGTGAAAAGTGAATGTGCTGTGGGCGCCAGGCGTTGAAATGATTTTTCCACGGGTAAGCGCCCGGACGAATTGTGACAAATCTGTAGCGGCCGTCTTCGTCGGTGAAGGTGCGGCCTTCGCCGGTGAAATTTGGATCGAGCGGAGCATCGTGCTGGTCGTTTTTGTGCAAATAACGCCCGGCCGCGTTGGCCTGCCAGATTTCAATGAGGGTGTTGCGGATGGGCTTTCCATCCTCGTCCAAAACTCGACCGGTTACAGCGATGCGTTCGCCGAGCGGTTCTGCTTTGTGCTGGCGGGTTAAGTCAAAAGCGTTTGGGGAAACGATTTCTTTTGGAAACGAAGGGCCGGAGATTTCAGAGAGCGTGACGGGAATCCCGATTAACGGGAGTTTCGGCGCGCGTTTGATCGAGGAGACATAGGGAGGAGACAGGTGCCTCGGTTGCGATCCAGGAGCCGGCTTTCGATAGCCGAGCAGGGGCTTCATGCGGCAGCTCTCCTCTTTCAGACGCGTTCGATGATAACCGAAATCCCCTGGCCGACGCCGATGCACATGGTGCAAAGGGCATAGCGGCCCTTGGTGCGCTGCAACTGGTAGAGGGCGGTGGTGACGAGGCGCGCGCCGCTGGCACCCAGTGGATGACCGATGGCGATGGCGCCGCCGTTTGGATTTACGTGCGCGGCATCGTCGGGCACTTTCAATTCACGCAGGACGGCCAATGCTTGCGACGCGAAGGCTTCATTGAGTTCAATCACGTCCATCTGTTCGATGGTTAAGCCGGTTTTTGCAAGCAGTTTTTTGCTGGCGGGCGC
>DATLVJ010000719.1:0-2422 GCA_035577585.1 Candidatus Limnocylindrales bacterium | reverse complement strand
CCAGGGCAAAAGCCCGCGCCGTTTTGTTCCGAATACAGATGGCTTCCACATCTGTCAGCGCGATTTCCTGTCGCTGGCCCACATAGAGACCTAGTTTTTCAATTTCGTTATCCAGTTGGCGCGCATTGGGCCCCACCCGATTGATCAATTCCGCGAGTGCTTCCTCGGAAATGTCTTTTTTGCGGGTGCGAATGGCAGTGCGCGCCCAGCTCTCGGCGAGATTGGCCCAATCCTTGTCATCGACCGACCAGCTGGCCAAGGCTTCGACGGTGCCGAGTTTATCGATTGCCTTAAAGAAGGTTTTGCGCTTGTCGACCTTTCCGGCGCTGATCAGCAGGCGGACGTTGTGCCACGAGAAGTCCTTCAGTTCCTGCGCCAGGCTGGCCAGAGCGTCGGTGACCGCTTGCGCAGAAGCGGCGCGTTCTTCTGCCAGGAAATTACAATTTTGCAGCCAAATGGCCTTGCCCGTCCCGAAGAAGGGCAGGGTCTGGAGGGACTCCCGGAGCCGGGCCAACACTCGCAAAGCCTCACCGCTGTTATTGACGCTGGCGTCGAGAGTTTCGTGATCGCTTCCCCCGATCTCCTCGGTCCACTTGCGGTAGATTTCCCGGGCTCGTTGCTGAACGGCAAATTCATCTTCGCCGCAGACCAGCACCAAAGGGACAGACTGCTTGGCAGCAGATGCGGGCATGAAGGCAAACTCTTATTCCGCTTCGCCCGACCCGGTCTCATTGATTCGGTCGAGCACCTCGCTCATATCTTCGACTTGCTCGAAGAGGTTGGAAGCGACGTAAATGGGACGTTTTTGGGCGGTCGCGAGGGCGAGGCAATCGCTGGGGCGTGCGTCGATCTCAACGATTTTGCGAGCCAGTTCATTCTGCTGCTGCAAGATGAGGCGGGCAAAATAAGTAGAGTTTTTCAGTTCGGTGATGACCACTCGCTCGACACTGATGCTAAAGCCTTTGAAAATACTCTGAATGAGATCGTGGGTCAGGGGGCGTTCCTTGGGGGTGTCGCGAAGAAACATTCCGATGATGGCGCCCATGTTCGGTTCCACGTTAATGACGAATACCTTTTCGTCATTACCCACGAAAAGCGCGCAGCCGCTGTTGTCCGGCAGGATTCCGCGGATCTGGACGGGCACCACATCATTCTTCATATCCACAGTTTATTGCGCAAATTAGAAAAAACAAGCGCTTCCCACTTTACACAAGTAGGGCCAAACTTTTATTACAGTCGGATATGAACGACCGCGGATGGTTGATCGCGCTGCTGGCCGGTTTTAGCCTGCTGATCGCGTGGGTTAGTATTTCCTTGTTATCTCCCGGCGCAAAACTGCGGCGGCGGCGGCGCAAGAACCACAGCCGAATTGAATCGACTTCCAATCGTCCGGCGGTGCGCTTCAGCGTTCGGCCACGCAGGAAATAAATTGCTTGCCGGGATCAAGCGACGGATTCCAACCGATAGCTCAGGGTATTGTAATATCGGCGTTTGAGGCCGCGCTTTTTCCGCTGTCGCTCCCTGGCTTTAACCAGGTGCTTCAGACAGCGCGATCCTTGAATCGCCGGCTCCCCGCACTCGGTGCATCGCTTGTCTCGCTGCATGCGCAACTGATACTTCCGCTGCCGGGATATCGGCAGTTCCGTGAACTCATCTTGAATTCGCCTTCTCATCTTCTTTTGTGTTTAGCTTGTGCTGGCGTTGTTTTCGTACCGGTTTCGCAAACTGACTGGATGCTTGACTATCCTGACACTTCACCCGGAATAGGCGATTGTCAAGATAGGGACTAAATGCGAGCCCAAGTGGGGGAATTTCACAATGCGAAGGGGAATAGACCCGGCTTGGCCAATGCCCCTCAGAACCGTCCCAGCGGCAATGTTTTCAACACAGGATCGCATAGCGATTGCCCTAGGGCGGGCTACAGCCTAATTCGTGCCAGATCTTGCTTGTGTTGTGACTAAACATGATTACAATAGCGGTCATGGCGCAGGGTTTGCATTTGTCACAGCGTTTGACGCAGTCACTGGTTCTAGCACCGCAACTGCAGCAGTCGCTCGCCCTGCTTCAAGCCCCGACACTCGAGCTTAAGGCCCTCGTAGAGCAGGAGTTGCAGCAAAACCCAGTTCTGGAAGAAGCCACTGCCTCAGAAGTTGAGCAGGAGGATAAAGGCTCCACAGATTCCGAACGAACTGAAACCGCCGATCCTGCTGAACCGCCTTCGGACCTGAACTTCGATCCCGCCGCCGAAAAAGCTCCGAATGAGCCGGTTGACGATTTCCAGGCTGAATTTGAGCGATTGGTTCAACTTGACCAGGAATGGCGAGATCATTTTGCCCAGACCAATATCCCTACGCGCGCCTCGGCGGAGGAAGAGGAGAAGCGGCAGTTCATGTTTGATTCGTTGGTGGCCAACACTTCGCTT
>DATLVJ010000718.1:0-6646 GCA_035577585.1 Candidatus Limnocylindrales bacterium | reverse complement strand
CCCGGCGGGCAGTTTGTTGTTCTCCACCTCAAACGCAAAGGACGCTTCAAACTTCACTACTCGCTCCGCCTGCTGTGCCCGGACGGCGGCGCCGCTTGCGACCATCACCAAACTGGCCATCAACAAACTTCTCAGAAAGCTGTTCATTTTCATTCTCCTCGTTTGAAATTGGTTCCGTTCCTCAGGAACGCGCCCAATTTCACAGAACCCTGCCGGGCCCACAATGCCCGCCGGGTAAGCCACGGGAAAAAGAAATCTCACCGTCCAAAACAAAGAAAAGGAATGCCTTAGCCAGCTCTCTCAACCGCGATTGATAGCCGCTGGATCAAATTTTTTGTGCTACAGTTCCGTCTTTACCTGCAGGAGATTTCTTGACCAGTTCGCCCCAGCTTCCCTCGGTCGTTCGCTTCGGCGCCTATGAGGCCGACCTGCTCTCCGGCGAACTTCGCAAATCCGGCATCCGCCTCAAAATCCAGGATCGCCCCTTCCAAATCCTCGCCATCCTCTTGGAACACCCCGGCCTGGTCGTCACCCGCGAACAACTCCAAAAGCGCATGTGGCCCGAAGACACGTTCGTGGATTTCGAACACGGCCTGAATACCGCCATTAACAAACTTCGTGACGCCCTTTCCGACGAAGCCGACAATCCCCGGTTCATCGAGACTCTGCCAAAGCGCGGCTACCGCTTCATTGCTCCCGTTTCCGCCAGCGCCGCGCCCCGCGCCCATCTGCATGCCGTTGCCCCAACGAACGTACCAACTCCATTGCCGGCTCCCGGACTCTCGGCAGCAAGCCAAAGCGACATCTCTTCGGCCGCTCCTGCGAATGCGCCTTCCAAATCCCGGCTCACAACCTATCTCGCAGCTTCCGCCCTGCTCCTCCTTTGCGTCGCTCTGCTGATCGCCGGGTATTTTTTCTTTCGTTCCCGCGGCGGCGAGCGCGCCGAAATTCGCATCGCCCCGCTAAACGGACTTCCCCGGGAAAGCGACGCCTCGTTTTCGCCGGATGGCGATCAAGTCGCGTTCGTGTGGGCCGGGGAAAAAGGGAACTACGCTCATATTTATGTTTCGCAGATCGGGGCCGCTGATTCTCCGCGCCGCCTGACCAGCGCAGACGACCAATCTTTCGAATTTGCTCCCGCGTGGTCCCCCGACGGCCGCTACATTGCTTTCTTTCGCTTCAACCAAAAGGAGCAATCGCTTTCCGTCTACATCACCGCCTCCCTTGGAGGTTCCGAGCGCCGACTCTATACGGTGCGCTCCTACCGCAAGGTCGACGCGCTTGATTGGTCCCCGGACGGGAAATATCTCGCCTTCTGTGACAGCGATTCTCCCGGCGAGGCTTCAAAGATTGTTCTCCTGTCGCTGGACACGCTCGAAGTACGGCCGATCACCACGCCAGCCGCGGGGACTCTTGGCGATCTCTCTCCCGCGTTTTCACCAGACGGAAAATTGCTCGCCTTCGTCCGCAACACACTTGACGTGATGGAGATTTATCGCGTTCCGGTCACGGGCGGCCCGGCGGCGCAAATCACCTTTGACCACGCCGACATTCAGGGAATCGCGTGGACGCCCGATAGCAAAGACCTGGTCTTCTCTTCTTCCCGTCAGGGTTCTCCAAGTCTGTGGCGTGTTTCCGCGCAAGGCGGCACACCGCTGCGCCTGCCCATCGCGGGAGCGGGCTGGTCCATGCGCCCCGCGATCAGCAGGAAAGGGAATCGCCTCGCCTACACCAGCGTGAATTACTCTGTGGCGATCTGGAAAGGCTCGCTCAGCGCCGATCACAAAGTCTCCGGCCCGCTGGAGCGCTTCATCACCTCCACCGGTATAGAGGAAGGGCCGCAATTTTCTCCCGATGGCAAGCACATCATTTTTCAATCCTCGCGCACCGGGTATCACGAAATCTGGCGCGCCGACGCTGACGGCTCCAACACCGTCCAACTGACGCATTTCTCCACAAACCTCACCGGGACGCCGCGCTGGTCTCCCGATTCCCGCCAGATTGCGTTCGACTCGCGCCCCGGCGGCCATTCCCAAATTTTCGTGATCAATTCCGAAGGCGGGCAGCCGCGGCAGGTAACTCAGGGGGACTTTGACAGCGCCGTTCCCAGCTGGTCGACGGACGGAAAGTGGATTTATTTTGCTTCAAACCGCAGCGGCGGATGGCAAGTGTGGAAAATTTCTCCGTCAGGAAATTCGCCCGCGCAAATTACGCAGCAGGGAGGCTTCGCGGCGCTTCCTTCACTCGATGGAAAGTATCTTTATTACGCGAAAGGCCGCGACCTTCCCGGTATCTGGCGCGTCCCCGCGAGCGGAGGTGAAGAAACAAAAATGTTCGAGGGCCCGCCCGTTGGCGGATGGGGCTATTACGCCATAACTTCCGAAGGCATCTACTACCCCGAGGTGGCCGCGCCAGCCAAACCCGGACTTTACTTTTACTCCTTTGCGACCCAGACAAGTTCGCTGGCGATGCTTGCGGAGCATCAGCAACCGAGCAACGGCGCTCCCGCGCTGGCCATCTCCCCGGATGGCCGCACTATGCTCATCGGCTTCCAGGACCAACCGCTCGTCTACATCATGCTCGTCGAAAACTTTCGCCCGTAGCTACGCATAGTTTGTTAATTGGAACGTGAAGTTCGCTTCCGCAAATCTTGTGGCAATTGGTGCTAGACTAGGCCCCAGTCGGCCCCGTGAACGAACCGGGCCCATTCTGGCCATGAACCATCGTGAACGAATTATCCGGGATCCTTCCATCTGTGGGGGCGAACCTGTGTTCGCCGGGACGCGGGTGCCGCTGCGTACCGTGCTTGCCAGCCTCGCTGAGGGTGATTCTGCCCAGGACATTCTGAACGATTTTCCAAGCCTCAAACCGGAAGACGTTCAGGCGGCGATCGCGTTTGCAGCCGCATCTGCCGAAGAAGACTTGCCCACTCCGGAAACACCCCGCATTCGATGAACCTCAAGTTGGATGAAAATCTTCCGCGCACTCTCTGCGCGGCGCTTGCTCACTTTGGCCATGATGTCCATTCTGTATTCGATGAACAATTAACCGGAGGCCAGGACGCAGGCATCTGGAACGCTGCGCAGCGAGAGGGGAGGTTCTTGATCACTCAGGACCTCGACTTTTCGGACACAAGGAAGTTCATTCCCGGCCGTCATCACGGCATTTTACTGATCCGACTAAGCAGTCCCAGCAGATCAAATCTGATTTATCGGTTGCGACAGATTTTTGAGAATGAAAATGTTGAAAACTGGAAAGGGTGTTTTGTTGTCGCGACGGAAAGGAAAATCAGGATTCAGCGCGCCGAGGGAAAGCAACCGTAAAAGCTCTCGAAAAATGATCTTCTGAAATTCTTAAAACAATCCGGGAATCTTCATTCCCGCCATGCCGGGGATTCCGCCCGCCAGGCTCTTCATCTGGTCCGCGAGTTCATCATCCACTCGCCGCGAGGCTTCGTTCACCGCCGCCCGCACCAGGTCTTGCAGCATTTCCTGATCCTTGCCCGCAAACACTTCCGGCTCGATCCTAACTTCCAGCACTTGCTTCTGGCCGTTCATCTTCACGGTCACCATGCCGCCGCCGGCCGACGCCTCCACTGCAACCGAATTCACCTGCCGCTGCAAATCTTCCTGCACCTGCCGCAGCCGCGAAAGCATTTGTTGTAGGGCGTTCACTTCCATGTTCATCTCAGCCTCACTTTGCCGTGTGGCCTATTCTTCGCCTTGCCGCCGCACTTCGGAAATTCTCCCGCCGAATCGCTGCAACATCGATTTCACCATCGGGTCGTTCTCGAACTGCGCGCGAATTTCCTGCGTGCTGCTTGCGGCTCGCGATGCGTTCGCATCCTTTGCCGCACCAGTTTCCAGCTTAGCACAGACGCGCACCGCTCGCCCTAGTACCTTGCCCGAAACGCTACGTATTTTCTCCAGCGTGTCGCGCCCTTCAATCAATCCCGCGAACGTGCTCTTCTCCGCCGGAAAATAAATTCGCAATTCCATTCCGTCCAGTTCCCATCGCGAAGAATGTTCCAGCAGCTCCCCGATGAATTTCTGCTGCTCCGCAATTCCCGCCTTAATCTCCGCCACCTGCCCCGCTTCCAAACCAGCCGACGAAACTTCCGCAGTCTTCAACTTCACCGTCGGCGCCGCCGTAACTGGTGGCACAGCCATTCCTGGCTGTGCGCTTTTCTCCGCAGGTTCCAACGCCGGTGCCGCAGCTATTCCCGTTCCGCTTACACCAAACGCACTCGGAACTCGCTCTTCGATTTTGTAGCGGCCGCCTTCCGAGGCGGGCGCCTGTTGTTCAATCACGTTTGTCACGTTCGAAAAACTCGCCGCCCCCGCCGTAGCCGATCGGGAAGGGAACGACGGTGTCGCGGTGCCCGAACCCGCCGTTCTGGACGCAGATCCTCCAGCAGGTCCATTGCCACCCACACTTTTCGCTTCCGCCAACAACTCCTCCAACGGAGCCAATCGCGCCGCATTCACCAGCCGCAACAATCCCATCTCCAGATGCACCCGCGAATCCATCGCCCGTCGCAGGGAGTCATCCGTCTGCAGCAAAATCTGAAAATATCTCGTCAGATCTTCTTCGCTGAAAAGCGCCGCCGCCTTAGCCAATCCCGGTCGCTGGTCCGGCGTTGCCGCCAGCAAATCCGAATCCGCACCGCAAACCCGCGCGATCAAAAGATTCCTCATGTGCCGGATCGCTTCGCGGCAAAAATGTTGCAGGTTCCGCCCTTCTTTTTGAAACCGATGCACCAGCCCGAGCGCCCGCTCCGCTGACTGCTCCGCAATCGCCTGCACCAGTTCGTTGAGCGCATCTTCCGGCACCACGCCCAGCAAATCCCGCACGGCCTGGTCCTGAATGTCGTCGCCGCAATACGCCCGCGCCTGCTCCAGCAGTGAAAGCGCATCACGCATGCTGCCTTCCGCCATTCGCGCAATCACCGCCAGCGCGCCATCTTCAATTTTCAGATTTTCTTTCGACGCAATATATTTCAGCCGGTCGGTTATCTCGTTGAACGTCAGCGCCCGAAAATGAAAATGCTGCGACCTCGACCGGATCGTATCCTCAAGGTCTTCCGGCTGCGTCGTCGCCATCACGAAAATCACCCGGTCCGGCGGCTCTTCCAAAGTTTTCAGCAGCGCGTTCGACGCCTCGCCCGTCAGCATGTGCGCTTCGTCGAGAATTACGACCTTGCTTCGCGAAGCCGCCGGCGCATACCGCACCATCTCGCGCAACTCGCGAATCTGGTCAATGCCGCGGTTCGACGCCGCGTCAATCTCGATCACATCCAGCGAACTTCCCGCCGCAATCTCTTTGCACGAATCGCAAACGCCGCAAGGTTCCGCCGTCGGCCCATTCACGCAATTCAGCGCCTTCGCCAAAATCCTCGCCGCCGTGGTCTTCCCCACGCCGCGCGCCCCGGAAAAAATGTACGCATGCGCCACGCGATCCTTCTTGATCGCGTTCGCCAGCGTCTCCGTCACATGCTCCTGCCCCACCAGATCCGCAAACGTCTGCGGCCGCCACTTCCGTGCAATCACTTGGTAAGTCATACGTGTCGGTGTGCCGAACTCCTCGCCGCTCTCCCAATTCGTGGCTTCATTTTCAGCGCCCGTCCCGCAAAAGTCAAAACCCAAAATCCCGTGCAGCGTCCACCATCATGCGGACAACTACTGCAAACATAATTCTCCACCCGCCAAGCAATCTCAGCTCGCAACCAAAGACTCACCAACTCAATTGTTCATGGGATTTATAACCGAAAAACCGCCAAACAACCGCTTCCTGCTCGCTGTTAACTGCTATCTGCTCGCCTCTTACTGATTACCGATTACTGATCTCTGATTACATTCTTCAAATTCAAATCGAGGAACTTCGGGGTCTCCGCGGCACACTCGGCTTACCCGGTACCGTTGCTCCCTTCCGGGCCTGGCGGGGTTCGCGGGACCTCGTTGCACGAAGCCCGAAGTTCCACGATTCGGCAGTCTTCATCTTCGCGACTGCTTTTAAATCTTAGCATACCCCTCGAGAAACAATTTGCCGTCCCAGTAATATACAAAAATAAATTGTCATGCTGAGGGGCGCGCCGTCTGGGCCTCGAGCCACGCCAACTTTCTGACTTGTCGCCCTTGTTCATCAGGGCACATGCCTCATGCATCTCTCAAATTCGCTCAACCGCTCCGCTACACTATCCTCGGTTGGAGTTCCTCCCCAACCGCCTGGCCATCGTTCGCAGCGAGCGCCAGGTCCGCGCGCCAGCGCATGCCCGCTTCATCGCGGGCCCTCCCCACGTCACGGGGACACCACACCTGCACGCACGTGCAGCAGGAGGATTCTCATGAAAGCCGCTGTCTCTGTATTATTAGTTTTCGCCCTGGCTGTTTCCGCCGTTCTACCCACGCCCGTCTCCGCCGAGCCGCGTCAGCTCATCCCGGGCACAGAAATTCATCTAACGCTGCTCACCCCTGTCAGCAGCTCCGTCAGCCGCGAAGGCGATCCCTTCATCGCTATTCTCGCCCAACCCGTCGCCCTCGACAGCCGCATCATCCTTCCGGCCGGCACTCGCATGCATGGGGTTATCGGCACCATACAAAAACCAAAAAATTTCTCGCTCTTCCGCGGTCAGGCGTATATGAATCTC
>DATLVJ010000717.1:0-2463 GCA_035577585.1 Candidatus Limnocylindrales bacterium | reverse complement strand
CCATGAGGACGGCTTGCTGGGCGTAGCGGGCGACGGCGATGTGCAGCGAGCGCTGGGATTTGGCGTCGCCGGGGCGGGTGCGAAAAGCGAGCAGCGCGGGTGATTGCCGGTTGGTGACCGGTTCGCCAAGATCGGTGGCGTCGGCGCGCTCGAGGCCTTGCGTCTTCACCGAGTCTTCCTTGATTTCGCCGGCGCCGAGAACGTCGACGGCGATGCCGCCGGAGTCGCGTTCGGTGCCGGAGAGGCGGAGTAGAGGAATATCCATCTGTCCATCGCGGGGCATGGCGGCTTCGCCGGTGATGACGAAGCTGGCGGATTGTTCGACGGGTTCGAGGAAAGTGACGAGGAGTTCGCCCGATTTCATTTCCCAATCGGCAACGAGAGCGCCTTGCACCTGGTTGACGGTAACTTTTTCGGGAAGCTGGATGTGAGCTTCTTTTGCAGCGCCCTGAGTGATTTCGAGATTCACGTTGGCGGTGAGGGATGTGGAGTCTTCGCCGAGGTCGACGAACTGGGTGAGCGTGCCGCGCATGCGAAGGGGAAGCGTGGCGTGATGGTCCTCGGTTTTGCGTCGCCAGGCGAAGGTCATCGGCTCGGCGCCTTTGC
The DNA here is from genome assembly GCA_035577585.1 of Candidatus Limnocylindrales bacterium. GTDB lineage: Bacteria > Acidobacteriota > Terriglobia > Acidiferrales > UBA7541 > Acidiferrum. The sequence continues at coordinate 1,857 of DATLVJ010000717.1, read as the reverse complement.
CGTAGGCGGTCCACTTGTTGCCGCCGTTCGGGAGATCGGAGGTTTCGGAGAAAAGGCCGCCGTAGAGGGAGAGGTCGACGCCGGCGCGGGGAATTTCCAGGGCGACTTTGGTGACGCCCGAAAAGGTGGAAGGAATGGAGAGGCGCTCTTCGCCAGCGGAGGAAGAGATAGGCAAGGCGATTTCGAGAGTGATCACCGAGCGGCCGGGATGAGAGAGAAGCGCGGAGAGTTGCGAGGCGTCCTTTCCGGCGGCAGGCGGAGCGAGGGAGAGGGACTTACCGTCGAGCCTGGCTTCGCGGACGAAAAGTCCGGCGGGAATGGGGACGCGGACCCAGCCGTTTTTAAGGACGTCAACGGTGAGGATGGCGCGCCCGGAGGCGAGATCGGTGTCCACGCGGAGGTCGTAGTCGACGCGGGTGAGGGTAGCGTCGACGGGAGGAGATTCGGGTTCGCGCTCGGTGGGATAGGCTTTCACGCGGAGGGCTCGATATTCGGGGACGGAGATGACGACCCAGCCGGGGGAGTGGTTTGCATCCTGCGCGAACAAAGGCTGTGCGGGACATAGAGCGAGCAGGCCGACGCTTGCGAGGAGCATTGTTGCCTTGGGGAAGGTGCGGAACGACACGAGGAGACGGTGGTGCGCGAGAAAGGTCATAGGTTGTACCTCACTTGGAAGGAGAACGTACTCACAGAGATTTCTTGCAAGGGAAAATGGTTGCTTGAAGGTGTAATTATTGGGGAAGGAACGGCAGGCAAGTGAGGGGCGGGTGGCGGGTTCCGGGCCGGAAGGCACTATGCAGTGATGAAGGGCGCGGGGAGTCCAGATGACCGGAGAGATTCGTTAGCTAGCTGGAGACGAGATTTGCGCCAAGCCACTCGCGCAAAGATTCGGCGCCGCGGAATGTTTTGGAATCGGTCAGGCCCCGGGCATTGGTCCAAAAAACGGTGGCGCTTTTTGTCACGGAGTCCAAACAGAGGCGCTGATGCGTGCCCGTTGACGGATCTGCAGCCATTTTTCTGAACCACTGGACCGTGTGGTCCCTGGATTCGTTGGCGACAACGAACCCGCTTTCGCGAGCAGCAGCCTGAAAGGATTGAAGCTCTTCCATGACTTCTCCTGTCCATGCCCGCAAGGGGATGAAGGACGCGCTTGCGGACATGCGTATGAATAAAATGCGTACATCCCGACGGCAGGGCCGCTCAAACTTCGAGGTGAGTGCTGCTGAAACAATTTTCATCGCGCACGGATTGGGCTCATTAGCGGATGGGAATCATGGGCAATAGAAATTCCTGGAGTCTCTCGCTCTCTGCAACGGAGAGCTGGTCAAGCTGAATGCCCATTACATTTCCATCCAGAACGCGGACAACGGAGCCGGCGGCGACAACCGGCTTCATTTGGGGAGCCAGCTCCAGGCTGACGCGCACGGGTGCACCCCGCGAGAGGGCACGATTCGCCTTAACGAGAAGGCCGCATAAACTGACGTCAATTGTTTCGCCTTCCACCAGTTCGCCGCCGGAGCTGAGTTTCACCTTGGATTGAAGGGCAACGCGGCGAGTGCGGCGGCGGCCGTAGTCGATGGTCCCCTGGGTGGCGCGGATGAGCTTCAACAAACGTTCTTTGTCGATTGGTTTATAAAGAAAAAAATTTGCGCCGGCTTCAAAACCCACGGACATCGCGCTGGGACGAAGATCGTCGCTGATCAGGATGACGGGTGTGGTGCGGTTCCAGGAGGAACGGCGCAAGTGCCGCGCGAGCTCCATCCCGTCGGGAGAGGCCATATGCAGGTCGAAGAAGGCCATCTCAAATTTTTCCTGATTAAGAAGATCGAGAGCCTGCGAACTGCTTGTGAGCGTCAG
>DATLVJ010000716.1:0-5538 GCA_035577585.1 Candidatus Limnocylindrales bacterium | reverse complement strand
TGCTGACTTGGCTATTCGCGTAGATGTTATAGTCGTACCTTCCGATCTGGACGTCGCCGGCCGGCAGGATGAGATTCGAGTCGTTCATAGCACGGACAACATCCATCAAGCTCAACTGGCGCGCTTCGAGCTTGAACGGGTCGGCGTACAGCATGATCTCCCGCCACCTTCCGCCGAACGGTTGAGGTACGGCAGCGCCGGCGACGCCTGCCAATTGATTGCGCAAGACGTTCTGCGCAAGATCCTTCAGTTGGGTCTCGCTGAGATCTTCACCCCGGAGCGTCACTAGGCACACAGGCAAACTGGACGCATCCATTTTCAAAACGAAGGGCGGAAGAGTCCCTGGAGGTAGATGGCTGATTTCGGCCATCGCGAGGCTGGCGATTGTAGTTACGGCGGAGTCCGGATTCGTGCCCGGCTGAAAATAGACTTTGATGAGACTCACACCGGCGAGCGATCGGGATTCCATGTGTTCGATTCCGCTCGCAAGCGTGAAGAAGCGTTCCAGGTGATAGGTGATATTGCCTTCTACTTGCTCCGGCGGCATGCCGGAATAAAAAGTCGCAACCGCGACAACAGGGATATTCATCGCGGGGAATAGGTCCACCGGCATCCGGACGACGCTGACGACGCCGACGATCGTGATCACCAGGCAAACAACTACGATGAGGTAAGGCGTTCGAATTGCAAACCTGGACATGCTAATGAACCTGCGCCTCTAGGGATCTGATTTGCACTTGTTGCCCGTCTTTCAGGCCAGCATGACGGCCGACGACCACGACATCGCCTTCCTGCAGCCCGGACCGGACCTCGACACGCTGGTCGTTTTCAAGGCCGAGTGCGACCGGAACGATGCGGATCATTCCAGTGGGCGAAACCGTGTATACGCGGGAAGACGAGCCGCTTCGATCCACCGCATCGAGCGGAACCGACAGCGCATTACGACGTTCATCGACCCGCAGATTCACTTCGGCGTACATCCCGGGAATGAGAGTCAGCGCCGGATTGGGGACATCAACTTCGGTGTCCATCGTTCGCGTGGACGGCTGAATCTTATCCGTGAACCGGGCCACTTTCCCTGGAAAAGTCCTCCCAAGCGTAGATACAAGAACATTCACGGTCTCACCGATGTGGATGCGCGACACGGCTGATTCCGGCACCGGCAGGATCAATCGCAGCAAGTTATTCTGCGAAAGCTGCACGATGGGCATGGCCTGCGTTTGTGAAGCCGTGCCCGCCTGAATCATGGATCCGGCGTTGGCATAGCGCTTCGTCACGACCCCATCAAAAGGTGCGGAGATCGTGGTGTATTTGTGGAGCGTTCGAATCCGGCCTTGCTCGGCCCGCGCAACTCGCGCCCTCTGTTCAGCGGTCCGTAAACTGGATTTGGCCGCGGAGATCTGCGCTTCAGCAATCAGGTCTCGTGATCGAGCCTCATCGACCTCCTGTTGCGGCACCAATCCGGGCTCGCGCTTTAAGACGTCCGCGATCCGAGTAAACGATAGATGTGCGAGGTCATGCGCTACCTTGGCCCGATGCAACTCATCTGACGAAGTCGCTATCTCGGAATCGGCCTGATCGATGGCGGCAGCGGACCTCGTTAGATCATCGTCCATTTCTGGAATCTCAAGCATCGCCAGTAGTTGGCCCTCGCGGACGCGATCTCCAATGTCCACCTTGATCGACTTAACATAGCCCGCGACCTTGGCCATGACGTCAATTTGCTGGAAAGGCTCGAATTCGGCCGTGAGTGTGAGATCGTTCGCGAGGTTCCTGCGCGCGGCCTTCACTACTGGAACAAAGGGTGGCGCCTCCGCCGACTCTGCGGCCTTTTCGCTTGCAGCGTCGGTCTTCGCGCAGGAGCTAAGGTCGAGAACCAGGGCAAACAACAGAACAGTCGCCGCATGCGTGTTAGAGATCCTCACCGCAAAGCTCCCATTACGAACGCTAAGGCCGCCCGCCTGCTCAGGTAGTCATACTTTGCGCCTGCCGCCGTGATCTCGGCGCTAACCTGGCTCACTTGGGCTTGATTCAACTCGACGATGCCGCCAAGACCGTTGTCGTATCGCGTCTGCGCAAGTCGAAGGCTCTGCTGAGCTTGTGCGACCAGCCGCGCCGTCACATCCAGGCGGCGAAACGCGGTATTGGCTTCAAGCCACGCGACCCGCACCTCCTCGGAAACCTGTACCGTAAGGTCTTCGACATCACGGTCTGAAGCCTGTGCGCGCAACTCTGCTTCGCCCCGCCGCGCCGCGTATAACTTGCCATTTAAGATCGGGATACTGACATTCACGCCTGCGGCGCTGTACGTACCATGCAGGCGCGGATCTGTCGCCGGCAGGTCGCCGGCCACTCCCATCAAGCTGACTGTGGGACGACTCAACGCCTTTTCTGCTTGCGCGAAGCGATGAGCGGCATCGCGGCTCAATCGCATCGCGGCGAGGTCAGGGCGCTGCTTCAACGCCTGCTCGACGACCGGTTCTGGATCGGGCTCGAGCATCGGGGGCAAAGGTTCGTCCGTAAGCTCAAAACGCTCTGTCTGAGGCGCACCAAGCGCGGCGGTGAGGCGAGCACGGCTTGCCAGTACGTCGTTCTCCGCATGGAAGAGTGCAAGTTCCGCTTCCGAAACAGCCACCTCCTCAAAGCTCACGTCCAATGTCGATTTGAGGGAGCTTTGCGCCAGTGACTGCACTTGCCGGAGCGACAGACGGCGATTGTCGACAACCGCCTGCGCGACCTTCAGCACAGTACCGGCCGCCAATGCCTGATAGTATGCCTGGTCGACCTGGATCAGAATCGCGGCCCGTGTATTTCCAACGACCTGCTCCTGCGCTGACGCCCGCAGCTTGGCCGATTCCGCCAGATTCGCAGTGCGGCCGAAATCCGTGATGAGTTGGCTAACCGTAACCCCGGCCGCCACACGACTGTACAGGCTCGACGTCTGGACGGTGCCCGCCGCAAGGGTCGAATTATGCTCTGCTCCGACGCTTGTGAAATTTCCCGAGAGAAGCGGATACAGTGGCGCCCGGGCCTCGGTGATGACTGATTTTGCCGCTTCGGCAATGAGACTTGCCGAGCCGATCCGGGGATGATTGCGGAGCGCAATTTGCTCAGCTTGAGAGAGCGTGAGTCTCTTCGGCGCCTGCGCGATTGCCAGACGTGCTGTCGGACCGACGGCGAGCAAGGCTACCGTGAGTAGAGGCCGCTTCTGCATCCTAGCTTGGTTCTTCTCGAACCGCAGCCTTGATGACCGTGGTCTCATGTGCCTCAATCAATCCGTCGGTGACGAGTTCGCAAAGAGAGGGCAGGAGCGAATCTGCTGCGTCTTTGGTTTCAATGAACTCGATTCGCACGGGAAGATGCTCTCTTTCCGCAAGCTCACCTTCGGTCGAATGCGCCCGGTGGTGAGAACCAAAGCCCGCAGACGGTCGGATCAATGTGGCACCTGCAACTCCGCGCTCACGCAGGAATGAGAAAATCTCGTTGTAGAGAAAATCGTGGTGGGCTGTAGTGTCCTCGTTGAGATGGATTGTGATTTTTTTCGCCAAGCCCGGTGCGAGCATCAATGCCTCTCCGTTTGCGCCTTGCTCAAGCCACGCACATTCAGTTTTTAGCATCGAATGGCCGGTTTTTCGCCTGATGAATTCCTGATACTTTTCTGACATTTGCGTCAGAGAGAAATCAGGATCTCGTCAGTTGCGATCGGGGCTGGCCAGCTCGGATGAGGAAAGCGACATGAAAGGGGGTTTCTGCGGTGTTGAGCAGGAGAAGGGGACCTCAAGCGCAAGGCCCTGCACGTCCATCACCGCATACCGAAGACAAGCTTAACTAGCCCGCACAAATTTGCAGAACTGACGAGCACAACGAAGAAGGGTTGAGAGCCTCGCGACCGCGTACAAGCGTGCCTGAGCAATTTCAACGAGTCCCTACGTCTGGACATTCGCCCTGCTCTATCCAGCGAGGGCCGTCTTTGTCGATTGTGAGGATTGAAATCGGTGGCCCGACGAAACGTGGCTCGGCGGATATCTCCAGAGTAATAAGCTTTCTGATTGCCTCAGCGAATCCAATCTTCCAGAAGTTGGGATTCTCAGCAAGCACTTTGTCGATTGCTTCATGCTGCCCCAGAGCGGCATAGGCCAACGTCTCCGAGCAATCGTGAGAACACTCCTCTCTCTTAATCCGGACAGTGATGCTCTGAGATGCACCGTTGCGCACAATGAACGACCTAGACAAAAGAGCGGGGTAACCAGCCTCGAATCCAACAAACAGCATATCAACAGCCGACTGACCGTCTATTTCGCGCCGAAAACGCGCTGCATCTGTGATTTTCAAGGAAATAAGCAATCGCTCAAGTGGGTGAAGGAGGAGCATCTCAAAATGGGTGACCCTGCTCGCCAGATCACCGCTAGAGTTCAAGGCTTCAGCGGCAACGGATGCCACACTGAATCCTTGGGCGGGAGACCTCCATATCCGTGCAGTGCCAAAGTAGACACCGTTGGAGCCAAGAATCTTGCAGCCGTTTCCAGCTTCGCCTCCGTCCCCGTTAATCATCTTGCTATCAGAGCCGATGAAAATGGCACTGGGCGTCCGGACTGCCACAAGCGAGGTAGCATGCAGAGGACAGCCGAAAAGGAGCGATAAAATCGTTATCGAAGAAACGAGCGCTCGGGTCCGGGTCGGAATGGGCAAGTCCGTGCTCGTATTGTTTTTGAAGTTCGACGTCCGTGGCCGGCTTTTTGCGGAGTACCCACAAGCCCTCGGCCGCACGGCGCTCATGTTCAGTTTTTAGCATCGAATGGGTGCTTTTTCGCCTGATGAATTCCTGATACTTTTCTGACGTGCGGGTCAGGAAGAAATCAGGATCTCGTCAGTTGCGGTCGGGGCCGACCCGCTCCTATAAAGGAAACGTGCACATCCTTGTCGTTGAGGACGAGCAAAAGATGGCCAAAGCCCTCCGGGAGGGTCTGGAGGCAGACGAGTATTCGGTGCGCGTTGCCCACACTGGTGAAGAGGGTTTTTATCTAGTTCAAGCTCAGCCGTTCGACCTGGTGATTCTGGACGTGATGTTGCCGGGTCATGACGGCTTTGAAATTCTGGCCACTCTCCGTAGGCGCGGCATCATGACACCGGTGCTGCTCCTCACCTCCAGAGATGCAATCGAAGATCGTGTCCGCGGTTTGGATACCGGTGCGGACGATTACTTGGTGAAGCCATTCGCATTCCCTGAGTTGCTGGCGCGGATCCGCGTCCTGTTACGAAGGGGCACGCCGGATGTGAGTCAACGGCTCAAGTTGGCGGACCTGGAGATGGATGTGGCGCAACGCTGTGTCGTACGCGGCGGCCAACAGATTGAATTAACGGCTCGCGAGTTCGAGCTGCTCGAGTACCTTTTTGCCAATAGGGGCCGCGTGGTTTCGCGGGAGATGCTCGCTTGTGACGTTTGGAAAGAGACCGCCCGGCAAACTCCGCTCGACAATGTCATTGATGCACAAATGGTGCGCCTGCGCCGGAAAATCGACGGGCAGTTTGAGCGAAAAC
>DATLVJ010000715.1:0-17767 GCA_035577585.1 Candidatus Limnocylindrales bacterium | reverse complement strand
AGCAGAGCAGGAGAGCGGCAGAGCCGATGCTCAGCAGGGCGGCGCGCTTCTTTTCCTGAATGGCGGTCTGGAGGGCTCGGGGAAAGACCATGGAGTAAGACTACAACAGGTGGAGGAAGGATGCTGAATAGGGAGCGGGGCGTTGCTCGAGAAAAAGGAGCACGGTCGGGAATGGCCCTGCCACAATTGCTCAGGACTTTTTTTCGGGGATGAAGCGGAGCGAGGCGGAGTTCATGCAGTAGCGCAAGCCGGTGGGCTGGGGCCCGTCGTCGAAAACGTGGCCGAGGTGGGCATCACAGAGGCGGCAGGAGACTTCGTCGCGGGACATGCCGAGGCTGTTGTCGGCGGAAACGAAGATATTTTCCTTGGCGATGGGCGCCCAGAAACTGGGCCAGCCGGTACCCGATTCGAATTTTGTGGACGAGGTGAACAAGGCGTTGCTGCAGCAGATGCAACGATAGAGTCCCTTGGTGTGATTTTCGAAGTAGGCATTCTGGAACGCGCGTTCCGTGGCGGCGTGACGGGTGACCTGATACTGCTGGGGATCGAGCAGCTTGCGCCACTCTTCATCGGTCTTCACGACTTTCGGAATCGTAACCACGCCAAGTTTCTTCCCGGCATCGTCAAACTGGACTATTTTCACGGGGCCGCCGTTGGAGTCGGCGGAAACACGCGCATGGGTGGATGAGAATTCCCGGCGCACGCTCCACAGCAGGAGTGAGCCGCCAGCCAAGCCACCTAATCCGGAAAGAAACGCGCGGCGATTGGATTCCATGGAAAAACCTCCGAACGGCAGAACACGGCGATCCGTGCGGACCGCCCCTGCTCCATCTGAGTTGCGCGCGCGGAAAAGGTTACAGCGAGCCTTTGGCGGTCATGGGAGGCTCGGGAAGAAGCGGCAAGTGCTTGGGTTCGCCCCGCGCGCCGCGCACTTCGACCTCTTCAAAGAGCAGCGAAGGAGCGACGACTGAAGCCGGCAAGCCGTTTTGCGCGGTGCCGAAGGCGGCCAGCGCCGTGCCGGCAACTCCGGCGGTCTGGTTCTGCATGTAGTTAAATACAGCGCCGTCATTACCGATGCCTGCAATGTTGCGCAACATGCGCGGGCTGAAACCCGTGATGCGCGCGCCACGCACAATTTCTTCACGGCCATCGGCGGGATAGATTTTGTAGACGACAAGCGGCAGGCGATCGGTAGCCGCGTTGCCGCCGAAGCTGGCCAGGAGTTCGCTGAAATCTTCCTGGTGCAACAGGCTCAGAGACGGGTTATCCATCTGGCGGACAACGATGCAGTATTCGAGCTTTTCCGCGCGGCAAGAGTCGAGGAATTTCTTTTTCAGATCTTCCTTCGATAGCGCTTCCGACGAAGAGAAGAATAGATTGCTCATCACGGGCCGGGAGTCGCTGAGGAAAGCACTACGCCCGTGGCCATTGGATTTCTCAAAGTCCGGGCCGGGGCGGCGGGACATCAGCATGTTTTTCAGCTTGCCTTCATCCACCAGGGTGACTTTCTCGCCGGGTACGCCTTCCTGATCGATGGCATAGCTGCCGACGAGCAACGCACCCTTGTAATCCGATGCGGCCGGGTTATCCATCAACGTGACGCCCGCGGGAAGAACGCGGGTGCCGACTTTGCCGCTCCAGTCGCTGCGGCCGCCGAGGCTGCTCATCAGTTGCTCGACGACAGGCTGAAACGCGAGGGGTGGCCGCGCTCCGCTGAGCGAGGGAGTGAGCACTTCGGCCAGCAATGCGCCGGCCGCACGAGGTTCAAAGAGCACCGGCCCGGTGTAATCGGGCGCGGGTGGGGCTATGCGCATGCCCATCAATTCGGTACCGGCGACATTCAAGGCTTTACGCACAGCATCCGGGCCGGGAAGATCCGCGGGCCGCGGCACATACGCAGAATAGAAGTTGTTCACTTGCATGCCGTCATCGGCCAGCGAGCTGAGCCCCGACTCGATCGCGGCGAAGGAATGATTAGCGCGAACTTCCGTGCCTTCGCTGGTCAGGAGGTACTCGGTCATGAAGACGAGGTAATAGGTGACCTTGGATTCGTAAATCTGAGGGAACGCGCGAAGCGCCGCGGAAGAGTCGCGGGCCTCCTGATCCCAATTGCGGCTGGTCCAGTCTGAAGCGACCAGCGGCTCAATGTGCTTTACGGGTTGGACGTGCGAGAAATCGTCAATGTCCGACTGCCGCGCGAGACTGCTGAGATATGCCTCTTTGCGTGAGTAGGTTTCCACCGCCTCTTTGAACGCCTGGTCAGTGGCGATCCACAAATCCTGGCGCAGCGAATCGTAATCGCGGTCGATGCCGACGGTGCCGGAGGGGCCGATGAAGCCGCGGAAACCGTCTTCGCTGACAAAGTTGGAGCTATCGAGCTTGTAATCGCCGACACGCGCGGAGACATTCATCACCCGGTTGCGATTGTGCGCGGAGGTGACCAGCGCACCGTACTCGGCAACGACCTCGCGAATATCCATGTCCAGCAAGCGGTATTCGATGTAATACGGGCGCACGGGCTTGTCGAGCTTCGGAATCTGCAGCTCGAGGCGCGATTTCGCACGCGCCATCTCATCCTTCATGGCTTGCAGGGTGTGATCGTTGTCGGCAGGAGCCTGGGCGAACGCGGCGGACGCGCCGGCAAGAGCGAGAAAAGCTGCGAGAAGGCGAAATGCGCGCATTACTGGAGGCCTCCGGATTTCTGAATGTCGTGCGCCGGGGGCGGCAGGATGGGCGGCCGATCCGTGGACGATTGCTTCTTTTGAACTTCGAGTTCGGAAGTGAGAATCGCGGGGGAGGCAGCGGAGACCGGCACGTAGCCGGATTCGGCGCCGCAGTAGCCGTTGAACACTTCCGGCGTGTCGCCGGTGGCGACGATTTTCGTCAGCGCGGCAAGCGGGGTGCCGACGATATCCACGCCTCGCACAAGCTGATCCGGCCGGCCATCGGCAAAAACCTTGTAAACGACGAGAGGTTCCACCTGGAAGGCTTGCGGCTGCCCGCGGCCGGTGAAGGTGAATCCTCCGGCGATGTCGTCAATCAGCAATCCGTATTGCTTGCCTTGCTGTTTGACCAGCTCAATCAGCTTGGCCCGGAGCTGAGCATTGGTGACCATCTTGTTGCTTTCCACCAGTAGATTGCCCTGGCGGGAAACGGGATTGGCGCCAAGCTGGCGGCGGCCGTGGCCGTTGGAATGTGGAAAGTCTTTCAACGGGGAGCGGGACATTTCGAAATTTTTCAGGACGCCATGATCCACCAGGACTACGCGTTGCGCCGCCACGCCTTCGTCGTCAAACTGGTAGTAGCCGAGAAGATCCTGTCCCACCACTTTTTTCTCTGTGGCGTCGTCCACGACCGTCAAGAAGCTTGGAAAGATCTGTTCGCCGACTTTTTTGGCGAAGGTCTGGCCCTCGGTCACATCCTTTTGCCGGTGCCCTTCCGCGCGGTGGCCGAAAACTTCGTGAAAGAAAACGGCGGCAGCGCGGCCGGTGAGCAGAGCCGGGCCGACGGTGGGATCGTTCAGCGGAGAAACGACTAAGCCCTCCATTTCCTTGCGCAGTTGCGCGGAAGCAGCGAGAACCGCCTTGTCATCCGGAGCATCGCCGGGATTTACCCAATCAAAGTTGTAATAGCGGTTGATGTCCATGCCATCAGCGGCTTTTCCCTGAATGAAAAGCTCCAAGCGGTAGCGAACCTGGCCGAACTGAAGCTGCGTGCCTTCGGAATTCACCTGAATCTGGTTTTGCGCCTGGGCCGTGAAGGTGACGATGGAATTGATCACCGCTCGGGATTCGCGGAAGTAGCGGGTGTAGTCGCGAACCTTCTGCTCCCAGGGTTTGCGATCGAGGGAATAGGAAACCAGGGCGCCGGTATAGACTTGCGGCTTTTCGCGGGAAAAATCGGGGGCGGCGCCTTCCTCGGTTTGCACTTTCACTTCCTTGCCGGTCTTGATCTTGATCAGCGCTTCAGCGGCCGAGCGGTATTCGGTGTCGGTTTCCAGCCAAACGGCGCGGCGCAGGACTTCGGGATCGTCGTCAATGGGCACGTTGGTGCCGGGACTGCCGGAGGGCGGCTGGCGCCCGTCGATTTTGTGGGTATTGTCGAGGTCGTAGCTGCCGGTGCGGACAGCGACTTCGAGCCAGCGGTTGCGGCCATCATCGCTGCTGAGCAGAGCGCCGTTCGAACCGGAAACGGTGGCGCGCTGCGTGTCGGTGAGGGTGTAGCTGATGAAATAAGCGGCGGGGTCCTGCGCGCCATAGGCCTTCAGGGAGCGTTCCAGCTCTGCCTTCAGTGCGGCGATGAGCGGAGAAGGTTTTACCGCGCCATCCGGAGGACCAGCGAACAGGGGCGGAGTAGATGCCAGCAGCAAAAGGGCGCCGAGCGCGGTGCAGAGAGAGAAACGGCGGGCCGAAAAAACAGGGATGGAAGGGTTCAAGAGTGCCTCACTCACGATTAGACGCAATACTCAAAGGTTCAGTGTACGCCACCGCCGGTGGGTAGACAAAGCGTGGTGTGGACGGCGAGAAGCGGCAAAAGCACTACCTCGTATTAGATGGCCGAAGCGAATGCAGCATTGCTAAAAGAAAAAGCCCCGGCAAGGTATCTCACCGAGGCCCTAAACAGTGTTGTTAGCGTGCGTGGATCAACCGCAATTCGTTGAACCTTTGGGGCACCCATTGGGCGGCGGGACGGGCGCCGGGGTGCCCGAACTACGGGTGGTCACGATGGGAACAACGACAAGGGGAATCACGGCAATGATGCCAATGGCGATCGCAGTACCTTTGCTGATGTGATGAATCTGGCCGAGGTTCGGGCCGGATTCGAGAGTTGTGCTGGCAACCGCATCCGACAGCGTGGAAAGATTCGCCTGCGAAGGGGCGGCCGGGCCGTTGGAATCGCCGTTGCGCACGGTGGTGATTTGTCCTGCTTTCACGCCCACGCAGACACCCGCGAGATTGCAAACGTTGACCACGCCGTCAAAGACCACCACGGTCATGATGTTGTTCTCGTAGGCGACATAAAAATCCGTTCCCACCACGCCAGCGACACCCGACGGCGTGTGCACTTCGAACTTGCCGTTGGGCTGGGAAATTTTTTGGGCCTGCGAGCGGATTTTTCCGACCGTGACTTCCAGATCGGTCTGCTGGGCGCCCGCGTCGTGCTTCACCACTTTCACGGACGAATCGGAGCCGACATTCAGCACGGAGCCATCGTCCAGAGAAACGCGCGCGCGGCCGTTGGCCTGCGTGCTCAGCACGTCTTGCCAGTCAACGGCAGTTTTGGCACTGGCCGTCATGGACTTTGCGCCACGCACCAGGCTGACTGCGGGGATCACGCGGGAAACTTCTCCCGCGCGCTGGCCGGTGGCATCGGGCCTGGCAAAAGCGTCAAAGGGAATTGCCAGCGCGCACGAAAGCAGGCAAACGAGTGCCGCCGGATACGGGGATTTTCTATTCATCGAGGACTCCTAATTGCGAACAAATTGGTAACTACACTAGTTACTGGAGAAGCAGCCAGAGGTCAATTGAAAAGAGGCAAGCTTTGCCCAGTTAACCACGGTGGAGAAGCCGGAGAGCGGTCAGCCCGCGAAATGGAAATAAGCCGCGGTCATGTCGTCCCATTGCCTGCAGCTGGTGGTGTACTCCTGAATGGCGGAAAAAAGATGGCCGAGGAGATCGAGGGGCGATTCGCCGGCGTGGCGGCGGCAAACGTCCTGGATGCCATCGAGTCCGAACTCCTGGTCGTAGGAATTGCGCGCGTCGCTGAGGCCGTCGGTGAAAAAGAGGAGAGAATCGCCGGGTTCGAGCTGCAGCGAGAGTTCGTCATAGCTGGCAACGGAAAACAGGCCCGGCGGCAGGCCGGCAATCTGTAAAACACGCGAGTCTGTTCCGCGGAGCAGAAGAGGGCCCGGCATTCCGGCGCTGACAATCCGTATCCGCGCGCTGGCCGGATCGAACAGGGCGTACTGGATGGCCGAGTGGCGCCCGGGAATGCCCCGAAGCAAGAGGCGCTGGTTCAAGAGGGAGAGAACGCGCTCGGGTTCCATACCCGTTTTATGGATGCCGCGAAGCGTGCCGACGGCGAGCGCCGCATACAGCGCGGCCGGGAGGCCTTTTCCGGAGACGTCGCCGACATAAATACCGATGGTCTCGTCGCTGAGCTTGAAGTAGTCGAGGTAGTCGCCACCCACTTCGGTGACCGGCTGGAATTCATGCGAGATGGTCACACCGGCATGGCGCAGGGGATGCGCGGGCATCATGACGTTTTGAATGACGCGAGCCTCTTCCAGTTCCTGCTCGCGAAGCTTTTCAATAGAACGCAAATCCAAAGGGAGTAGCGCGGTGTCCATGAACCCGTCCGGAGGGGAGAGTAGGACCGCGAGAGGGGCGGCGTTAGATGAAGCATATCAGGCGGAGGTGTGCGGCGGGGAAAATTGCCCGGGCCTTGTTACCAATTGTGCTCCGCGGACGGCGAACATCTTGCGAATAGCCGGACGCGCGGGAAGAATGGAGTCATGCGCGCCCTTGCTCTGGTTCTGGTAGCGGCCCTGATCCTGTTCGGGGTTTACCAATTCTATCTGAAGAAAATGCCCACAACCGACGCGGGCACTGCCTCCACCCAGGCGATCAATCTGACCGGGGTGCGCATGGACCTGCTGCAGATCGCCCAGGCAGAGCGCGGAAACATGGCATTGAACAGCAACTGTGCTTCGCTGGATGAGCTGATTACGTCGGGTTCGTTGAGCATGTCGCGGTCTGGACGGGACGGCTACACGTACGAGGTAACTTGCAGGGGCGGCGCCGATTTTCAGGTGGTCGGGCGTCACGCGCCCGCGCCGGAAGGGTCGCCGATCCGGTATCCCACCCTGGCCATAGATTCTTCCATGCAGGTCGGCGAAATCCAGTAACTCGCCTGCCCCCCCACATCCCTGCCAAGGACCCATTTTTGCGGGAACAATCCGCTGCCACCCTGCGTATTTAGGGGTGAGGCCGCAGACAGCGGCCGTCGGATAAAGAGCGGAAGGGAGAGCAAGAAAATGGGTGGCGATGTGATCGGATTGGTTGCCGTGGTTCTGACGTGCGGGATTCCTGTGGCGTTTATGTATACGTATTATCGGGTGCGAAAACTGCGCAGCGAAGAACGGCTGGCCGCGCTGGCTCGGGGAACCGAAATTCCCATGGAGCCGGAGCTTTCGGAGTTTGCCAGGTCGCGCCGGGCGGGTATTCTGCTGGTGAGCGGCGGAGTTGGATTTATTGTGATGTTTGCAATGATCGCGCGGGTGGTTGGCGAGCCGGAAACGCTGGTGGCATCGGCATTTGGAATTTTGCCGCTGGCCATCGGCTTGGGTTATTTTGTGGACGCTGCGCTGATTCGCCGCGATTTGAAGGCGTCGTAAACCCGCGGCTTGCGCGGGCTCCGGGCGTCGGTTCAATGTTCAGGCTTCAGGTCGGCCACCAGCGTGTCCGCCAGGGCATAACTGGTGGTCGGCAAATCCTGAAACGTGATCTGGATGTGTTCGGCGCTGGCTTTTCCCTCTTCCATCAACGCCGAAGCGATGCGCTTGGCAATTCTGCGCTTTTGCTCGACGGAGCGGCCCTCAAGCCAGGTGATTTGCACGTACGGCATGATTCCTCCTCAAAATGGGCTGCGTCGTTTCCACAGTATAAGGACGGCAGTCCGGCGCGAAGAGTGAACCACCGCCGTGTGTTAGAATCAACCTCGCATGAATCCCGCTATCCCACAGATGCTGGAGTTGCAACGGCTGGACCAGATCACGGCTGCGCTGCGCGCCGAACTTGAAGGAATGCCCAGGCGGCAGCGGGAAGCCGATGCCAAGCTGACCGGCGAAAGAACCGCACTGGCCGCCGCGAAAGAAACACTGACCCACGCCCTGGCGGAACGCAAGAAGCTCGAGCTGGACGTGCAGCAGTGGAAGGATCGAGCGAAGAAATACCGCGAGCAAAGCAGTTCCGTGAAAACCAACGAAGCTTACAAAGCGCTGCAACATGAAATTGCAACGGCAGAGGGCGAAGCTTCGAAAGCCGAAGACCGCGTGCTGGAGCAGATGATGGCAATCGAGGAAGCGGAGCGCCGGGTGAAACGCCTGGAAGCGGAGTTGAAGGAATCGGAGCAGGTGATTGCGGGGGAGAAAAAAGAGATCGAAGTGCAGTTCGCCGGAAAAAAGAAGGCCTGGGAAACGGCTACGGCTGAACGGCGCGGGATTGCAAAGAAAATTCCCGAGGATTTGCTGGAGCTTTACGAGCGGATCGCCAAGAAGCATCCCGGCTCGGCGATGGCCCAGGTGCGCGACGGGCAGTGCAAGGCGTGCGGGCTGCGCGCGCTGCCGCATACGATTCAGCAACTGGAGTCGGACACCGACGAAGAGCTATTGCGCTGTGAATCCTGCGGCCGGATTCTCTACTCGCTTGAACCCATCGCCCACGCCGCACCCAAGGAGTCGGCTACAGGAGCAGCGAATTCCTGATGTGGAAACGTCCTTCAGTGCCAAAAGGCGCGGGCCTTTTCGGCGAAGCGGAACCCGAACGCAAAGCGATTGCCTCTTACCAGGCGAATGTGGACGGGGGCTCGCGGGGAAATCCGGGGCCGGCGGCGTACGGCGTGGTGGTTCGCGACCCGCGCGGAGAGATTGTGGCGCGGCTGAAGAAGTACATCGGCAAAAACACCAACAATGTAGCGGAATATTTCGGGCTGATTGCGGCGCTCGATTACGCGCAGAACCACGGGATTCGCGCGTTGCGGGTGGAGAGCGATTCGGAATTGATGGTCAAGCAGTTGCGCGGGCAATACAAGGTGAAGAGCGAGGAGTTGAAGCCGCTGTTTGAGCGCGCGAAGAAAATGTCGCAGACGTTCGAATCGTTCCGCATCAGCCACGTTTATCGCGAACAGAATAAGGAAGCGGATGCGCTGGTGAACCAGGCGCTGGATGAGACCTCGGGTTCGGGTGGCGGCACTGCTGCCAAAGCGGAAAAACCGGCGGGCAAGGACGGAACGATGCGGTTAGTGGCGCGGTACAAAGATGGAGTACTGCAGCCGTATGAGACGTTGGATCTTCCGGAGGGGACGGAAGTGGAGATTCTGCTGCGGCTTCGGAAGTAGCCGAGATCAGGTCTTGCCTACCCCACGCTTCGGCTCGTCCCTTAGGTCTTTTCTTCCGTCGAGGACAGCTTTCATCATTCGCTCCTTGTGATCGGCGACTCTCGACCCTTGGTCTGCGGGAATTGCAGATATCTTCTCCAAAAACTCCAAATCAGCGATTTTAGTTACAAGTCGCCGAAGTTCCGCGTCCTCGCGACGGTATTCGTCACTAGCGCAACGTTTCAGCGCAATATCTTTTATCAGCCCAACCTGGCTGGGCGATAGTTCAACGTGCTTCAGCCTCCGATAGCATTTCTCCTTTGCATATCCGCATCCGAAGGCCAAGATGTCGACCGCGAGAAATTCAAGAACCTCGTCTACTAGGAATTCGTTACCCGCGCGAATTGCGTTTGCTAAGGGCGTCAGTCGCACGTCCAAGGCTCTCGCGTGCAATTTGAAGGCTTCGAGCAACTCTCTGGCCCTCGCGACGGCCTTCTCATCTTTACTCCGCCACGAGCCCATCTCTCGAAGAGCTTTTCTGCGCAACAAGTCTGCATCGCGTAGATTCTGCATTAATTCGCGATATGGCTTTTGCGAACGCATCTACCGGATAAGTGCTCAGGCGGCGGTGAGTTCGCGGGTGGGTGGGGGTTTGAGCACGTAGGAACGGTAGAGGGTGTCGCGCTGCTCGGGACGGAAGCCAGCTTGGGTGATGATGCGGCGAAGTTCTTCTTCGTTGGTGCGGTTGCGGACGCCCGCCGCGTAGACCACGTTTTCTTCGATCAGAATGCTGCCGACGTCGTCGGCGCCGAACTGCAAGCCTACCTGGCAAACCTTGATGCCCGGCGTGAGCCAGCTCGACTGAATGTGGTCTATGTTGTCGAGATAGAGGCGGCTGACGGCGAGCGTCTTCAGATAATCGACGGCCGTGGTTTCCTGCACCTTTTTGCCTAGCGCGGTATTTTCCGCCGCGAAAATCCAGGGGATGAACGCGGTGAAGCCACCGGTTTCTTCCTGAAGCTGGCGGATGCGATCGAGGTGATTGACGCGGTGCTGCAATGTTTCGCCGCAGCCGAACATCATCGTGGCCGTGGTGCGCAGGCCGAGGGAATGCGCCGTGCGGTGGACTTCCACCCAGTCGTCGCTGGTGCATTTCAGGCGGGCGATCTTGCCGCGAATTTCGTCGTCGAGAATTTCCGCGCCGCCGCCGGGAATGGATTGCAGGCCCGCGTCCTTCAGGCGCTGGATGGTGTCGCGAATGGAAAGTTCGCTGACTTCCGCGATGCACAGAATCTCCGGCGCGGAGAAGCAGTGCAGGTGCACCTGCGGATAACGCGCTTTCAACGATCGAAGAAGGTTTTCGTAGTAGCCGATCTGCAAGTCGGGGTGCAGTCCGCCCTGGAGCAGCACACCGGTGCCGCCGAGCTGGAGCATCTCGTCAATTTTTTCGTAGATAGTTTCGAACGGGAGGATGTAGCCGTCTTTCGCGCCGAGCGGGCGATAGAACGCGCAAAACGAGCAGTATTCCGTGCAGAAATTGGTGTAGTTGATGTTGCGGTCGATCTGGTAAGTGGCGATGCGCGGATCGTTTTTCTGGAGCCGCAACTGATGAGCGGCCATGCCGATGCCGACGAGGTCGTCGGACTGGAGCATTTCGAGCGCTTGCTGTTTTGTGATTGCCACTTTGCGTTTCCTTGTTTAAGAAAGTAGTCAGTTTTTAGTTTATGGTTGTTAGCCCCAAAGCCGTTTGACCCAATTCAATTTCGCAGTCCGGGCCGGTTAGCGACCAGAAAATCCATGTAGCGGACCGGCCCGCCGGGCTCGGGCGCAATCTCAACGGTACGCATATTCTCCGGGATCAGGCCCAAACTCGCGGCGAGGAAATAGTAGCGCGTCAGGCCCTGCAGGTTCTCCTCGTCCAAATGATAATCGATGTTTTCGAGCAAGTATCGCCGCAGGTCAGCGGCGGGGAGATTCATTTCCGCAGCCGCTTCGGAGGCGATGGCGTCCACATGCTGCAAGCCGAACGCCAGCGAATCCTGAAAATCCCGCACCAGTTGGGGCGTCACGGCTTCGCGCCGGGCGGCCCAAACCGCCAGCACCGCCGGCAGGTTGGTGATGGCGCGCCACTTTTCCACGATGTCGTAAATATAGATCGAACCGCCGCCGCTGAGCCCGGCGAGCGATGCGGTTGAGACGAGATCACCCTGGGCATCGCGGCGAGCGCCAGAGGCACAGGCGATCGCAAGCCGAAGCGCCGGGTCGCCGATCAGCAAAGCCGCGTCCGCCTGTTGCAGCATCGCGGGCAAGTCCGGTGCAGCTTCGAAGAATTCCGGCTGGATGCGCCAGAGCTTTTCGCAAAGGATGCGCGTCAGCGCCTGCGTGCTGCGCGAACTGCGGTCAAGGGCGATTCGCGCAACTTCCTGAATGGGTTTTTTGGAGACCAACAGCAGGCTGCGCACAGATTTCTTGGAAGCGATGGAAAGATCCGGCAGGATCACCAGATCCGGGATGCGCTGGTATTCAATCGCGGGAATAATCGCGACGTCCACTGCCCCGGTACGCAGCGCTTCCGCGCACTGCGAGGGCACGGTAAAGGAAAGTTCGTATTTCCCGCGCAGGGGCCCATGCGTAAACCCGCGCACCAGCGGCGCGGTGTTCAGATACTCGACGACGGAAATTCGCACTGGATTCACGTTTGCATTCGGCCTTGAACGCAAATTCAGTATAGCAAAAGCGCGCCGGTGAACGCTGTTAGAACTCTCCGGCCGGATGATTCATTGCCTTCAAATCGTCTGAAAGCCTGGAGTTTTTGATGGTTTGGCAGCGCCTTGATTTGAAAAACGATTTTCAGCGGAACTTCTCCAGCAGCGTGCTATGCGACGTTTGGTTAATCGTGGTGGAAATAGAAGAGGTTCCCGTCCAGATCCTGAACCGTGAATTGCCGCAGCCCCCAAGGCTTTTTCTCCAGGGGTTCCACGATGTTCGCACCCGACGATTTCAGTTCCTGGTAAGACGCATCAATATCTTCGGCGAACACCCAGTGAACCGCAGGTTCGAAGGGCGGCTCCCGTTTGCGAAAGAAGATAACCGTGTGGTCGCGAGACACGGACCCAATTCCCTTGCCCGGGTAAAGCCAGCCGATCTCAAACCCGAGCGCATCCCTGTAGTGCTGTTGCGCGCGTTCGACATCGGCCACAGGCAATTCCGGCACTGGCCGGCCAATTGAACTCATTTTCATTTTGCGCCTACGGTGGCCCCCTTTATGCACCAAAACCGTCCACGCGTCAAACTAAGGCACCAACCGCTTTTTTCATTTGTTTGGCGATTCTGGGGGCTTCTGCTACAATTAAGACTTTGCTTTTCAATCTTTTGGAGTGCAGGAATCGATATGGCAATGAAGTGTGAACTTTGCGGCAAAGGGCCGCAGTATGGAAACGTCGTCAGCCACGCCAACAATACGCGGCGCCGGCGCTGGAATCCGAACCTGAAGCGCGTCCGGGCAGTGGTTTCCGGCGTACACAAACAGATTCGCGTGTGCACGGCTTGCATCCGTCTGGGCCGTGTGACCAAAGCAGCCTGAGCAAACCTTTGAACCTCTCCCCAAGCACCTCCAGCACAGCAGTGCGACTGCGGCGCGCCGCGGCGCTTGTGCCCATCGCGGGACTGGTGTTTTCCGTGCTCGCCGGGTGCAAGCAGTCGGAACATCACGCAGCCGACGTGTGGGCCACCGTCAACGGCACGGAGATCAAGCGGGACGAGGTGGAGAAGTACTACCGTTCGCAGGTGAATCCCGAGGGCCAGGAGCCTTCGCAGGAAGAAGCGCTTTCGCTGAAACTGAACGTCACCGACCAACTGATCAACAACGAAATCCTGCTGGAGCGCGCCAAGAAGCTCAATCTCGAAGCCAGCGACGGCGAAGTGGAAGACAAGTTCACCGAACTGAAAAGCCCGTTCACCGAGGATGAGTTCCAGCGGCAACTGAAAGCGCGCGGGATGAGCGTGGACGACCTGAAGCGCGATCTGCGGCGGCAGCTTTCGATCCAGAAGCTGCTGAACCGCGAAGTGGCTGCGAAAATCACCATCACCGACCAGGACGTGCTGGATTTTTACAACACCAACCGCAATCAATTTAACGTTGCCGAGCCACGATACCGGATTTCGCAGATCGTGATTACACCCCGCAAGGAATTGCAGGTCCGCAACCGCAAGAACGACGACGCCACCAGCCCGGCCGAAGCCGAGCGCAAAGCCAAGATGTTGACCGACAAGCTGAACAGCGGCGCTGATTTCGCTCAACTGGCGATGGATTATTCCGAAGACGTGAACACGGCAGGAAACGGCGGCGACCTCGGCTACATTCCAGAATCAGCGCTCAATCAGTCCGACCCGATGCTGAAGAAGTCGGTGATCGCACTGAAGCCCGGGCAGGTGAGCCAGCCAATTCAGCTGAAGGACAGCATTCGCATCCTGAAGCTGGTGGCACGCGAAGCCGCCGGACAGCGCGGCGTGGACGACCCACAGGTACAACAGACCGTCCGCGACACCCTTCGCAACCGCAAAGAACAGTTGTTGCGCTCAGCGTACCTGGCCACCGCGCGCGACGAAGCCAAGGTGACGAATTATCTGGCGCAGCAGGTGGTGGAAACTTCCGGCAAACTGCCCGATGCCGCAAAGTCCTCGTTGCCGCCGATCAAGCCGGCCGTGACTCTGCCGGCGAACAGTTCACCCGCCAATACGCAGTAATTCCCCTCCCCTGCTTCCCCACAATTTGCGATTGGATTGCGGCGATTATTTCGCCGCGACGAAGTCGCTTGCGCCCACGAGCTTCACGGCAACGCCGGTCAGCGAAATGTGGATCGGATTGCCGGTATACGTGCCGCGATGGTCCGTGGAGAAGTGGATGGGCCCGGCCGTTTTGTAATCGGCCCAGGTAACCGTCAGCGTCGGCTTCGCTTCGCCGCCGCGGTGAAAATTCCAGGCCACGACGCGATTGTCCGCTCCGACAAACAGATCGTACATGTCGCCCGGCGTGTATCCGCCGGTTTTTGGATAAGTGACGGTAACTTTGCGGACTTTGCCCTTGGTCTTGCCCGTGGGATCAGCGGTCATGCCCTTGTCTTCGACGGTTATGTCCTTGTCCCAGACCAGGTGGAACGGAAAGAGCGCCCAATACTGGTCGTTGATGAAGTTGGGGTCGACGTCCTTTACCACGTCGGGCGGCATACTGGCGCGCGCATAGCTGACCTTCACCGGCTTGCCGGCGGCGTCCGTGCCTTCAAAGGTCACTTTGTCGGTTTTGACTTCCCAAGTCCAACTGCGGGCCGCTTTTTTTGGACCGGCTTCGAAATTAAAGGTGTAGCGAATCTGATCGACATTCGACCACGAACCAAGTCCGTAGGCATCGGCAATCTGGTGGCGAATATCCGGCTTCTCTTGCGCAAGAGAAGCTGAGGGGAGGAGCAATCCGGCGAACAAGGAGGAAACGAGAGAGAAACGAACGAAGCAGCGCGACATCGGGGACCTCCAAATTAAAGTCGGGAATGCCATAAGAGAGTAGAGCGGATTACTCCACCCATGCAAGCACTTCCCCGGCGTTGACTGCCTGGCCTTCCTTGACGAGCAGGCGCTCGACTTTTCCGCTCTTCGGTGAACGGATTTCGTTCTGCATTTTCATGGCTTCGACGACCAGCAGGCCCTGGCCGGCTTCCACGGCGTCTCCCACGGCGGCGAGCACGCGAACCACTTTGCCGGGCATGGGTGCGAGAATCTCTTGGCGGCCTTCTACTTCCACCGCGCCGTGCTTGCGTCCGCGCCACGCCCGCGAATCGATGATTTCGGCGGTGTATTCGTGCGCGCCGCAGCGCAGTTTCAAGGCGCCATCGGCGGAGCGCGAGATGTGAAGTTCGAAGGATTGCCCGGCGAGCATCACGGAAACCACGTTGGGCGCAATCTGCACGGCGTCGGCGTCGACCGGCTGGCCGTCGAGCGTGACGCTGCAATCGTTGCCCTTGCGGTTGAGTTCGACGGCGTGTTTTCGTTTTCCGCCGGCGGTTGTGAGATGGATCTCGAATTTCATGGCATGTGATCCATCTGCTGGCGGCGGCCTTCCATCTTCCAACGGGAAGGAGCGGCCTGGGAATCGGCGTTGCCGGGGGCGGAATTATTCGATTGCGCGCTGTGCCAAAGCGCGGCCGCGATCAAGGTGGCTTCTTCCGTGCCGGGACGCGCCGACTCCACCTGCGGACGCGGGCGGGCAAGGATTTCGTCCAGCCACTTGGTATGGATGTCTCCCCGGAGGAATTCCGGTTCGGCAAGAATTCTGCGGAAAAGGCCAACGTTGGTGCGGATACCCATGATCGTGTATTCGTCGAGTGCGCGGCGCAGGCGGGCGATGGTTTCTTCGCGGCTGTTGCCCCAGGCGATCAGTTTGCTCAGGAGCGGGTCGTAGTCCATCGGCACGGTCCAGCCTTCATACACACCTTCATCAAGGCGAATGCCCGGA
The DNA here is from genome assembly GCA_035577585.1 of Candidatus Limnocylindrales bacterium. Taxonomy (GTDB): domain Bacteria; phylum Acidobacteriota; class Terriglobia; order Acidiferrales; family UBA7541; genus Acidiferrum. Next base: position 2,166 of record DATLVJ010000715.1, on the reverse strand, counting down.
CCGGTGGGCGCGTGGCGCGAAATAATTTTTCCGGGGGAGGGAAAGAAATTGTTGTCGGGGTCCTCGGCATAGAGGCGGACTTCCATGGCGTGGCCGCGCGGGGTGATGGTCTCCCACGCGAAGGGTAGGCGGTGGCCGGCGGCAATGGCGATCTGGAGTTTCACCAGGTCGAGGCCGGTCACCTGCTCGGTGACAGGATGCTCCACCTGCAGGCGAGTGTTGACCTCGAGGAAGTAGTAGTTGAGGTTGGCGTCCACCAGGAATTCCACTGTGCCGGCGTTGACGTATCCACCCGCGCGGCCGAGACGCACGGCGGCATCGCCCATTTTGCGGCGGAGTTCCGGAGTCACCACTGGCGAGGGCGCTTCCTCGACCACTTTCTGATGGCGCCGCTGCACGGAACACTCGCGCTCGCCAAGCGAGACGCAGCGGCCGTGCGCGTCGGCCAGGATCTGTATTTCGATATGCCGCGGCCCGACAAGATATTTTTCCAGGAATACGCGCTGGTCGCCGAAGGCGTTCAGCGCTTCTGACGCGGCATCGCGCCAGGCCGAGGCAAACGCCGCGTCATTCGGCACAACTCGCATGCCTTTGCCGCCGCCGCCGGCGATGGCTTTCAGCAGCACCGGGTAACCCATGTTCTGGGCGAGCGCTTGGGCTTCTTCGGGATTTTCAATCGGTTCACTCGTCCCGGGAACCGTAGGGACTTCCGCGCGCCTCGCCAGCTGCTTGCCCGCGGTCTTCGAGCCCATCGCGTCCATGGCCTCAGCGGAGGGGCCGATGAAGGTAATTCCCGCATCGACGCAGGCGCGGGGCAGCGCGGGGTTTTCCGCAAGGAAGCCGTAGCCCGGATGCAGCGCATCGCAGCCGGATTTCTTGGCTACGTCCATGAGCTTATCAATGCGCAAATAGCTCTCGCGCGAAGGCGCCGGGCCGATCAGGTAGGCTTCATCGGCGAGGCGCACGTGAAGCGACGTCCGGTCCACTTCGCTATATACGGAAACAGTCTGGATGCCCAGCTCGCGGCAGGCTCTGAGGATGCGTACGGCAATTTCACCGCGATTGGCAATCAGGATTTTCTTGAACATGGGTGTCTGGAATGCACGGGGATTTTAGCACGCGCAGTGGAGGGCCCAAAACCGGACGTCGGGAAACCACCCACTGTCAGACATATGTGATATACTGTCAGACACAACAGTGGAGGAAGCGCAACATGGCATCGCAAAGGATTTCCGTTCGCGTTTCTGGAGGAATCGCCCGGCGGTTGAAAGAGCGTTCAAGAGCGACGGGAGCCGGTGAGTCGCAGGTCGTCCGAGAAGCGCTGGAGCAATACCTTTCCGAGAATCGCACCGAAGAAACCACGTTCGATCTCGTGCGAGCAGCCGGATTGATCGGATGTGCCGGTGGTGCGCCCCGGGATTTGAGCACAAACAAGAAATACTTCAAGGGCTTTGGGGAGCGGAAGTAGTGCGGGTACTGACCGACACGGGCCCGCTGGTGGCGATTCTATCAGCCACCGACCAATATCACGAGGTTTGCCTCCAGACTGTCCAGAACTTGCGCGGGCCACTGCTGACTTGCTGGCCGGTTATCACCGAGGCCGCGTGGCTGCTTCAAAGCACCCCTGTGGCGTTCGAACGACTCTTGCGTAGCATTTCTGACGGCGCCGTGGAAATACTTCCCGTGGCAGGGAAAGAGGCGGCCAGCATTGCGGAGATTATGAAAAAATACGGAAGCCTCCGTCCCCAGTTTGCCGATGCGGTGCTCGTTTATCTGGCAGCGCGAGAAAACATCAGAACAATTTTCACGCTGGACCGCCGCGATTTCTCCGTTTATCGGGCGGGGCGCAAAGGCCGGCTACGCATCGTGCCGGAATAGCAATTTCGAATCCAAGTGACGCAGAAGGCTTATAGCGGGATGTTGGCGTGTTTCTTTTTGGGGTTGGTGTCGCGCTTGTTTTCGAGGGCGCGCAGCGAGGTGATGATGTGGGCCCGGGTTTCGGCGGGCTCGATTACGGCGTCGATGTAGCCTCGTTCGGCGGCGACGAAGGGATTCGCGAAACGGTTGCGGAACTCGGCGATCTTTTCCTTGCGCAGGGCGGCGCGGTCCGCTTCCGGCGCGTTGCTTAGTTCGCGCTTGTAGACGATGTCCACGGCGCCTTCCGGG
>DATLVJ010000714.1:0-2805 GCA_035577585.1 Candidatus Limnocylindrales bacterium | reverse complement strand
GGCGGATGGACTGCTTAAGGCGGGGATGCAGCCTCGAACTCGCAAAGACCTTCGGCTGTAACCTTCCGATGCAACTCACCAGATGAAGGCGCGCAGCACGGAAGTCTGCCACAATTTCGCGCAGTGTACGCGAGTTGTGGTTGGCCTCATCCGTCTTCCGATTAGTTAAATCCGCAACGGTGAGCGCATCTCCATCGGTGAGAAAATCCTCTACACGTGCCATCCATAGAGGTTCGAGATCGAACAAATGGCCCACATGCTCCTGGGCGGACCACTTTCCATCTGGCTTAGCAGTGAAGAGATCGGTAGCTGCATCTTTCACGATTTCTTCCAGACGCGCGGGAGTTCCTCGTAATCGAACGCAAATGTTGGGAAACTGCGCGATTGGAAAGTTGAAATCGAATCTGCGTTCGAACCAGGGTTGGACTTTGCTTTCGGCCCTTTGTGGCGAACCATTTTTTGTAAGACCTTTAGCCATGCTCTAGTCCAAATCGAAAGCACCGCAACTTTGGGTACCAGTTCTATGATTCATAGCGCAAGTTATGTATTCTTCACATCTCACAACCACTATCCGATCGAGATACATCGACGACCATCTCAATCTCAACGCAGCATCCAAACACCTGCCAGTGTTCGAGGCGATCGGCGCTCCTACTTGGACCAGGGCGGAACCACGCCGTTGCTGCGCGCGTACGCGATCGACTGCCCCAGATGCTCGTGTTGATCTTCGAGAATCAGCATCAGCGCGCTCTGCTTCGTCATGTCTCTTCCGAACAGTTTCACCGGCGACTGCAGGTCGTTGTCGGAAAGTGCCGTAATCGCTTTTTGCAGATTGAGGTAAGAAGCCTTCAGAGCTTCCTGCATTTTCTCCGGATCGGTGATGGCCGCGGGCGGTGCCCCGGTATTCGGTGTGCCCGAAAGCACGCCGGCGAGCAGGCCGTTCTCCTTGACGATCAGGTTGAAGACGTCGGCGACGGAGCGAACGCCCGGGGCGGGCTTCCAGTCGTACCTGCCCGACATGACGCGGGCGAGCCCGGTGAACTTGTCGGAAAGCGTTACGGCATCACTTGCGAGGGCGGCCTGAAGACCTGCCGGCTGCGACTGCGACTGCGTCTTGCTCATTGCACACTCCTCTGGCGACTGGTGAGCGGGCCTCGAACATCTGCTGCAGCGGTTCCCAGATGTTGCGCCCGGACGGACTTCGTCGAACCCGCGACTGCTTGCTAAGCCCCCTGTTCCCGCTGTTTCAACTCTCGTGCAAGGCGACGATCGGGTTCACTCTGGCCGCGCGCCGCGCCGGGATGTAGCTCGCCAGGAGTACAACTGCCATGAGGATCAACGGCACGGCCATGAACACTTCCGGATCAAGCGGTCTGACTCCGTAGAGCACACTTGAAATCATCGGAGCCATGACTCCCGACATGATCAGCCCGACCCCCACCCCGATGCCGGCCAGCCCCACGCCCCGGCCCACGATCATTCTTCCAATGGTCGATTGCATGGCTCCCAGCGCCATGCGCACCCCGATCTCGTGTGTCCGCTGACCGACCATGTAGGCCAACAGACCGTAAATTCCCACCGACGCCAACAAGAGCGCCACCACGGCAAATACTCCCACCAACTCCGCGGAGAGGCGGCGCGTAGCCAGAGAGCCGTCAATGACCTCATTCATGGTTCGGACATTGAACACCGGCAGATTGAGATCGACTGCCTGTATCTCACGACGGATCTGCGGCTCCAGGCTGGTGGCGGACAAAGAGGTCCGGACCGTCACACTCGAACCCAAAGACCTGGATCCTGGAAACTGGTAGATGGGTCGGTAGATGTGGGGTGCTCCGGATTGATCGAGGCCATCACTGTTGATGTCCTTGATCACGCCAACCACGATGCACCACGGGGAGTTGGCTGCCCTGGGGATCCTGATGCTCAAACGCCGGCCAATGGCATCGCGGTTCGGCCAGTAGGTCCGCGCTGTGCTTTCATCGACGATGGCCACCGGCTGTTTGCCGATGTCGTCGTCTTCCGTGAAGTAACGTCCGCGTACTAACGAAGCCTGTAACACCTTGAAATACTCAGGAGTCACACTGGTGACTTCAGAAAACAGACCTTTGCCAGATTCGTCCGGACGGTCCTCAATATTGACGGGGCGTCGCCACGACGAGTGGGCGACTGGCAAATCAGTCGTCATGGCAGCGACATCAATTCCCGGAAGAGCACCGACGCGCCGCACCACTTCCCGCACAAAACTGTTGAAGACCTCGGGCTTTGCGTAGCGATTCAGGTCAGGATTGTTGGGCACCGGCAGGTAGACATTGGCAGCGACAATTCTCGATGGATTGAAACCGGGATCCTCCTGCAGCAGTCCCCAGAACGTGCGCAAGAGCAGACCCGCTCCCACCATGAGCACCACCGCCAGGGCTGTTTCTGAGGCAATCAGCAGACCGCGTAACCGGTTGGTCTTACCACTGGTGCCCGAGCCTCGGGCTCCTTCCCGAATGGCTACGGCAATTTCGGCTGTCGAAGATTGCAGGGCTGGAACCAATCCAAACCCTAGCCCAGCAAGCAGGGAAACCAGCAAGGCGAAAGAAAGCACTGTCCAATCCACCTGCACTTCGGCCAGCCGGGGAATTTGGACCGGTAGAAACTGTACGAAATGCAAAGCGGCAATTGCGGTCAGGACACCGACGACGCCGGAGACCAGCGAGAGAATCACCGACTCGGTGAGCATCTGACGAATCAAGCGCGAGCGGGTTGCTCCCATGGCCAGCCGCATTGCCATCTCCCGTTGCCTTCCCGAAGCTCGGG
>DATLVJ010000713.1:0-7602 GCA_035577585.1 Candidatus Limnocylindrales bacterium | reverse complement strand
GCACAGTATCTTCCGTCACGTACATGCACGGCAGCCCCTGCGCGACGGCAAACTTCACCGCCATCTCCGTCGTGCGCTCCAGATGATCTACCGTCCAGTCTTCCACCAGCCGCCGAATCGGGCTCGACCCCAAAAACGTAGCCGCTTCAATCGCAATCCCCACGCGCTGCGAAATCTCCGCAATCGGCCGGATATCCGCCTCAATCGTCCGCGCCGCGCAGTTCGGCTTGATCCGCATCCGATTCGTGGCAATCTCGCGCGCCAGCGCTTCCGTATGCTGCACCGCGCGCGGCCCCGCTCCCGGCAGTCCAATGTTCACCGAATCAATCTGCAGCGACTCCATCAGATGCAGGATTTCAATTTTCTCTTCAATGGTCGGGTCTTGAATGGAAGGATTCTGCAGCCCATCGCGCAACGTCTCATCGTTCAGAAGCACCCGCGTACCCGGCGCAATGCTCATCGGCCCAACCGAATTCCAGTCATGAATCCATTCGTTTTGCTTCACGGTTGAGCCAACTCCCTCTCCTTTACCCCTACTTCAATCCGTGATCCCGAAACATCGTCTTCATCGCCGCCCGCGCGTTACGCAACCTCGCCGCAATTCCGCCCCCAAACTCAAACTTCAAAAAAGCATCCGCCGCCTTCTCCAAATCTCCCCCGTAGCGATACCACCACGGCTTCTCCATCCGCGGCAGCCGGTCCACATCCACATACTTCACGTGCACCATTTCGTGGAAGCCCGCCTTGCCGTGTGTTCGTCCCCATCCGCTCAACCCGCAGCCGCCGTGCGGCGCCTCGGCAATCGCAAATCCGCTGATCAAGTCGTTCACCATCACCGTCCCGGCACGCAGCCGTTGCGCAATTTTCTTCCCGCTTTCCACGTCGCCGGTCCACACGCTGGCCGAAAGCGCAAATTCAGAATCATTCGCATGCTCGATGGCTTCCTCCGCGTCCCGAACCACGCGAATCGCCATGATCGGCCCAAACGTTTCGTCCTGAAAAAGCTTCATCGACGAATCCACGCCGGTAATCACCGTCGGCTCAAAAAAGTTCGGCCCCAAGTCTGGCCGTGGCCGCCCGCCGCACAAAACCTGCGCCCCGCGCTGCACCGCATCCGCCAAAAGCTCGCTCATCCTTTGCACTTGCTGCGGCCGAATCAGCGGCCCAACATCCGTCTCCGGATCGCCGCCGCCACCCAGGCGCAACTTCTGCGTCTTCTCCACGCACCTCTGAATAAACTGCTCACTAATCGATTTCTCCACGAACAGCCGCTCCACAGACAGGCACACCTGCCCGCAATTCGTGTAGCTGCCCCAAACCGCCGCGCTCGACGCCGTTTCAACGTCGGCATCTCCCAGCACCACCATCGCGTCTTTTCCGCCCAGCTCCAGCACGCTCGGAATCAGCAGCGGCGCGCAAGCCTCTGCCACATGCCGCCCGGTAAACACGCTTCCCGTGAAAAACACCTTGTCCGGCCGCGCATCAATCAGCGCCTGGCCCACTTCCCCGCCGCCCTGCACAATCGTCACCAGATCCGCCGGAAATCCCGCGTCACGGAAAAGTTTTCCAATCAATTCGCCGCACTCCGGCGTAAAGTCGCTGGTCTTGCACAACACTGCGTTGCCGGCAACCACCGCCGCGATAATCTGCCCCATCGGAATCGCCAGCGGATAGTTCCACGAGCTGATAATCGCCACCACTCCCAATGGCTCGTAGAAAAGCTTCCCGGATTTAGCCTTCGCCGCAAGGCTGTGATGCGCCACCGATTCGGGTCTCAGCAGCCGCGCCCCATGCTTGGCAAAATAATCCGCCGAATCCAGCGAGACGAAGACATCCGCAAACTTGGCCTCCGCCCGCGGCTTCCCCGATTCCCGCACCACCGCGTCGGTCAGCAAATCCCGCCCCTCAAGAATTTTCGTCTTTAGCACCGCAATCAACGCGCAGCGCTCTTCCACCGTCCGCTTCGCCCAATTCTTCTGAGCCTCGCGAGCCTTCGCCAGCAATTGCGGCACCGCCAGCGGCGACGTTCGTTCAAACGATTGCAAAACCTTGCCGGTCGCGGGATCAATCGAAGGCAAAGTATCCAACAGCGGAGAAGTTGCAGCCATGGGTGTGATTCTACCCTGCTGATTCATGCTTGTGTAGGGCCCGCCTTCTGCTCGCCCTGACGAAGGAAGGAAGGCGGGCAGCTCGTCGGCTCAATCTTCACTCCACGCGGTACGGCGAATCGTGCTCCACCATCACCATAAACAAACCCTGCGGCGGCACCGTCGGCCCCGATTTCGATCTGTCCTTCAACTCATACAACTCGTCGATATAGCCAGGCCCAAATTTTCCCCGGCCCACTTCCAGCAGCGCCCCAACCATCTTCCGCACCATGTACCGCAAAAACGATCGCCCATGCACGGTGAACCAGAGCTCCTCGCCGTCTTCCGTCCGCCGCAGTTCCGTCGAAAAAATCTCCCTCGTCATGTTCCGCTCTTTGTCGTCGTCTTCCGATCCGGTAGAAGCCGCGAACGAAGTGAAATCGTGCATCCCCACAAACCGCCCCGCAGCGTCCCTCATCGCGTCCTCATCCAGCGGAAACGGATAGTGCAGCACATACCGCCACAACATCGGCGGCACCACTTTCCCGCGATAAATCCGGTACCGGTAAATTTTCCCCTTCGCCGACCAGCGAGCGCTGAAATCCGGCCCCATCTCCTCCACCGCCACAATCCGAATCGTCGGCGGCAGCAGCGCATTCATCGCTCGGTGAAATTCCAGCGCAGTCATCGCCGACTGCGTCCGAAAGCTCCCCACCTGCCCCAACGCATGCACCCCGGCATCCGTCCGGCCCGCGCCGAGCAACTGCGTCTCCTCCTGCGTCAGCCTCCGCAGCACAGACACAATTTCGCCCTGCACGGTTGGCTTCCCCTTCTGAATCTGCCAGCCGTGAAAATCGGTTCCGTCGTATGCAATCGTGAGTTTGAAATAACGCATCAGCCATACCATAAGTAAGGAGGGTATAGCTTACTCACGAGGGTTTTCCCCGCGCGTCGCTTCCGAACCCGCGCACTAAAATGATCAAGCTGACCAAAGCGCTGAACGACCACATGGAAGACTTGACCACATCCACGGCAAGCATCGACATCGGAGCTAGAGGTGCGGCACGAACCGAGATGAGAGCGCCGACAACCGCAATTGTCCCAAATATGATGCGATCTGCCCCCAAAGAAGATCTGCACGCAATCGAAGCGGCGATGAAAGTCAGGAACAAGGAAAAGAGAGCCGTAATCAGATCTGTATGGTGCCGAGAACCTCTAATGATGTTAGTCCAGGACCAGACGGCTTCGATTAGAGAGAAAAGCGTGAACAGCAGCACTAGTGCCGGTCGCTTGTTTAGTATTCTGTGAGGCAAGCTCATTTGCGGGGATCGGCCGACGACTCTAGGAAGCGGACCGCGCGTAACGGCTTCCCGGTTTCACGGCCACGGTGCCTTGCCGGCAGAGAGGACAATCATCCGGCTCGTAACTCTCAATCAACAATTCAATCAGCGCGTTCGATTCCACCGGAAACTCAATCTTGCCGCCGCTGCGATCGATCAGCGCACCCGCCGCCACCACGCGTCCGCCAGCCTCTTCCACCACGCTGATTGCTTCCTGCGTCGAGCCGCCGGTGGTCCAAACATCCTCCACCACCAAAACGTGCATGTCCGGCTTCAACGCAAATCCCCGCCGCAGGCACATCACTCCACCCGCATCCCGCTCCACAAACATCGCCGGCACACCGCCGCCAATCGCATCTCCGTGCGAAGGCAACGCCCGCGCCACCTCTTGCCCGATGATCACGCCCCCCAGCGCCGGGGAGACCACCGCATCAATCCGCGCATCGGAGAACAGAGCGGCCAGCGCCTGCCCCAGTTTTTCCGCAAATCGCGGGTACTGCAGCACCAGCGCACACTGCACATACGTGCCGCTATGGAGGCCGCTCGACAGCTCAAAGTGCCCGTGGCGCACCGCTCCCGCCTTCTCAAATAGCTTCAACAGCTCTTCGCGCGTGAACATAGGCTCGCTAACCGCGGGGGCTCCTAAACGTCGAAATGTCAGCAGCCTAGCCTCCATGCAACGCGTTGTCAAGGAATGAGGGCCCCTGTTAGACTTCGAAGCCAGCGCCCAGGCCGGTGATCGTCCGTTGCCGACGCCACCGCAAGCTGCATCCCGGATGAAACAATTTGCCCTCCGGCTTCGTTTTACAGAGAGAAGCCTTATAAAGGGTTGGTTTGCCAAGAGTTCAGCTTTGCCACTATTCCAGAGGTGAGGAAATCCTATGAAGAAGCTGTCCCTGAAGTCCCTGCTTTCCGCCGTTCTGGCAGGCATTCTCGCGGGAGCCCCCGCCTCTCCGGTATCGGCCCAGGATCCGGCTCCGCCACCGCCGCAAAAGCCAGCCAATCTGCAGGGCGGCGTGCCGATTTCTCTCGGCTTAAGTAAATATCACTACACGAAGTCTCCAGACCTCTGGCCGAATATCACCGCTCCCTACAAGACCTGGTACGTCAATCCTGGCGCGCTCAGCAATTCCCCCCGGCTTGAGCAGCTCATCCAGGCCGGCAAGCTCAATCTCACTTTGCAGGATGCCATCGCCCTAGCGCTCGAGAACAGCATGGACATCGTCGTCCAGCGCTACAACCCATGGATGGCTGACGCCAGCATTCTCAAAACGAAAGCCGGCGGCTTCGGCTTCGGCGTCCCCGGCAGTTTGTCCGTCGGCTCAACCGCAAATCTGCCCTCGCTCTTCTTCGATCCCTACTTTACGCAGACCGTTTCCATCAACAGCGCGCTGCTTGCCGTGAACAACCCTCTGACTTCGGGCACCGGCGCGGCCGCGGTCTCGACACTGGGAGTTCACAACAGCGTCTTCAACAGCGCGTTTTCTCAGGGATTTTCTACCGGCACTACGCTGAACGTCTTCTGGGACAACACCCGCTCCTCTTCCACTTCCGCGTTCAACCTTTTCGATCCGTCCGTCCAGTCCTCGATTGGCGTCAGCTTCTCCCAGCAGCTCTTGCAGGGAGTCGGGCGCGACGTTACCCGCCGCAATATATTGATCGCCGAGAACAACCGCAAGATCGCAGACCTGGCCTTTGCCCAGCAGGCCATCACTACCGTCACCAACACCATCACCGCTTATTGGGAATTGGTGTATGCGCGGCAAAACGTGCAGGTGCAACAGCAGGCGGTTACCGTTTCGAATAAGCTTTACAACGACAACAAGAAGCAGCTAGAAATCGGCACCATGGCCCCACTGGATGTCACCCGCGCCGAGTCCGAACTGGCCACCGATACACAGAACCTGATTGTTGCTCAGACCACCCAGCTCCAGGACGAACTGGTCCTGAAGAATTTCATCTCCAAGGATCCCACCGCTTCCAATCTCATTGACGTAGAGATCGTTCCAACTGACAAGCCCGATGCTCCGCAATCGATTCAGCTTGCTCCTTTCGCTGACGCGGTGAAGGAAGCGTTTGTGAATCGCCCGGATGTGCAGGAACAAATCCTGAACCTCAAGAACGGCGAGATTGACGTCAAAGCCACGAAGAACGCGCTGCTCCCGCAAGCCACTCTCACCGGCACCTATTCCAGCACCGGCCTGGCCGGAAATTCACTTGCTACCGCTTCGGCAACCGCTGCGGGCCAACAAGTGGTCGACGCGAACGGAAATCCAGTAACCGTGTTGAGCTCGGGCGGCCTTCCTATCCCGGTTTTCGTGCCCATCACCACAACCACGGTCACCGGCGTAAACAAGCAGGGACTCTCCGATAGCCTGAGCCAGGTCTTCCACAACCGCTTCCCGAGCTATACAGTCGGCCTCAATTTCACTCTTCCGCTGCGAAATCGCTCTGCGCAGGCGGACAGCGTCCACGCACAGCTTACGCAACGCCAGCTCGAAGCCCAGATGCAACAGATCAAGAACAGTGCCGTGCTCGACGTGCGCAACACTTCGATCGCCCTCGAGCAGGGCCGCGCGCAGGTCCAGGCCGCCAGCAAAGCCCGCGAATTGCAACAGCAGACCTTCGACGCCGAACAGAAAAAATATCAACTCGGCGCTTCCACCGTCTATCAGGTGATCTTGACGCAGCGCGACCTCATCACCGCGCAAGGCACCGAGCTCCGCGCTCTCGCCAACCTCGCCGAAGCCAAAGCCAACTACGAACGCGCACTCGGCCGCACCCTGCAGATCAACAGCGTCACCATCGCCGGCGCCAAGTCGGGCGAAGTCGAACGCGACACCCTTATCCCCGGCACGCGCGACGGCCAGGTCGTCGGCACCGACGAATTGTTCAAATCTCTCGACGACAAGGCCAAATCCGGCAACCGCTAGTTTTCTACCAACCAAACATGTCATCCCGAACCCGCTTGCCCTGAGCGCAACTTGCGAAGGGTGCATTTTACGGGTGAGCGATCTGCTTTTCCCCTCTCGTCTTTTGTAGTGGCCGACCTTCAGGTCGGTTACCACCACTCACGCCTCTACAGCTTCTGCTATCATTGCCAATCTCCTTGAGGCTCCCGTGGCGTCGAATCCAAAACCCATCGCACTTGCTGGTGGCCTGAACACAAACCAATCTTCGTCCGCAGCGTCGCACCCCAAAAACGATTTTGCAATTCTCCTGGCCATCGCCGCTGGCACTCTACTCGCGCATCTCCTCACCGCCAACCGCTACGGCTTCAACCGCGACGAACTCGCCATCCTCGAAGACGCCCGGCACCTTGCCTGGGGCTACGTTGCCTACCCTCCACTCACTCCCTTCTTCGGACGCCTCGCCCTCACTTTATTCGGCACTTCGCTCGTCGGCTTCCGTTTTTTCTCCGCGCTTGTGCAGGCCATCAGCGTCGTGCTGACGGGCTCCATGGTCAAAGACATAGGTGGCGGACGCGCCGCTCAGGTCGTCGCCGCTTGCGCCTCGATTCCCTTTTCTCTCGGAGCCGGCGCTCTCATGCAGTACATGTCCTTCGATTATTTCGCCTGGGTGCTCACCGCCTTTTTCCTCGTGCGCCTGCTCAAAACTTCCAATCCGCGCTATTTCCTTCTTGTCGGAGCATCCATCGGACTCGGCATGCTTGCGAAATACACCATGCTCTTTTTCGCAACCGGCATTCTGGCCGGACTTCTGCTCAGCGACACGCGCAAATATTTCCACACCACCTGGCCCTGGCTGGGCCTCTTGATTTCTCTCTTGGTCGTTGCTCCAAATTTTCTCTGGCAGGTCCGGCATCATTTCATCACTTACGATTTCCTGCGCTTCATCCACCAGCGCGACGTTGCCGAAGGCCTCACAAGCACCTTCCTGCCCGATCAGTTGGAAATGACCCTGCTCTCTTTTCCGTTGTGGATTGCCGGGCTGTATTTCTGCTTGCGCTCGCGTCAAAGCCGTTATCTGCGCGCGCTCGGCTGGACGTTTCTGGTAACCATGTCCCTATTCGTGTTCGCAAAAGGCCGCGGTTACTATCTGGCCCCAGCCTATTCGATGCTTTACGCAGCCGGCGCAGTCTGGGGCGAGCGCTGGCTTTCCACTCTGAACTTCGCGCGGGCGCAAGCCGTCCGCGTCGCCGTCACGGCGGCGCT
>DATLVJ010000712.1:0-5450 GCA_035577585.1 Candidatus Limnocylindrales bacterium | reverse complement strand
TGATGCTGCCGGGAATCTCGGTGCAGGCGGATCCGAACGACGTCCCCACGTCGCTGCTCCAGCCCGCCGAGTTGATTTCTCTCTCCAGCATGCCCGCTTCGGCGGAGATGCAGCATCCCGACGTCGGCTTGCAGCATGAACTTTTGGTCGACGTCATCGTGGATGCACAAGGCGAGATGTCCACCTACGAAATCATTGTTGGGCCCGACACACCGGCTGTGCGGCATCACCTCGACCAGGTCCTGCTCTTTTCACGCTTCCGCCCCATGATGAGCTTCGGCCGGCCCACTCCCGGCGGCCACGTAGTCCTCAGCTTCAGCGCCGTCCACGTCCGCGGCTAAACTGTAGCGGCCACCTTCAGGTGGCCCCGTCTGTGGCAGTCTTGGCCGGCTGAAGCCGGCCGCTACATTTAGCAAACCTCCTCCCCTGTCCTCCCGGCCAGCTTTCCCTTTGTAAACGCCTGACCCTTTCCCCCAAACCCTTTACATCCCCATCGTGTTCAATAGTTGCAGGAGTATTCATTATGCGTACTATGCTTCGCCTCTTCACCCTGCTCACCGCGCTGTTGCTCGGCGCCATGTGGTTGACCCCCGAATTGCACGCCGCCGCTTCGCCCTCGCGCCCCCAGGGAAATTCGCCGGAATCCATCTTGCTCAACGCCGCGAATCACGATCGCGTTGCCATCGGCTTACAGCCCTTTCAGTGGGACTCCAATCTCGCCGCTGCCGCCCGTTTGCACGCGTTGCGGATGTCGCAGCTCAGTGCGCTCTCTCACCAGTTTCCCGGTGAGCAACCTTTGCAGATCCGCGCGATGGAAGCCGGCGCGCGTTTCAGCCTGATTGCGGAGAACGTCGCCGAAGGGCCTTCGCCTCAGGGACTGCATGTCCAATGGATGAATTCGCCGCCGCACCGCGCGAATCTTCTGGACAGGGAATTGAACTCCATCGGCATCGCCGTCGTGCAAAGCGGAAACCTGTTGTTCGCCGTGCAGGATTTTTCGGTCGGCGTCCCGCAACTCAGCATCGAGCAGCAGGAATCGCACATTGATTCGCAACTTGCGGCCCGCGGGATGCGCGTCGTGGACGCGGCGCTGGACGCGCGAAAGACCTGCGGAATGGATCGCGGTTGGGCCGGCCAGCAACCCTTTGCCGTGCTGCGGTACGAAACCTCCAGCTTGAACATTCTGCCCTCGGATATCGAACAGAAACTGCGAACCGGCAAATATCACGCCGCCGCAGTCGGCGCCTGCGATGCCAACGGCTCCGCCGGCGGCTTCACCCGTTTCCGCATAGCCATCCTCCTCTACTAACCCGCGTCAAGTATTTGTAGCGGCCGCCTTCCGCCCTGTGGCACAGCCATTCCTGGCTGTGCGCTTTTCCCCTCCACCGCCCCGCCCGCCCTTGCCTTTTCCCTCAATTCCGGTAAACTCCTCTTCATGACGTTCTCGTTTTATGCCTACGCGTGGCGATTTACGTACCGGAATATCCGGGTGCGAGTGGCCAGCGTCTAGTTCGAGAGCATCACAGGACTTTTGGCCCACTCGCACCGAGTGGGCTTTTTTATTTTGCGCGGCCGAATCCTCAAAAAGGCGCAAGACGAAAGGGAAGACGCGAACATGATTATTTCCATGAAGCTCCATTCAACGCGGGAAGAGATCGACGAAGTCACCGGCATCGTCAAGCACTACGGCTACAAGGTGCACTCGATCGAAGGCGAGGAGCGCGTTGTCATCGGCGTAGTCGGCGTCGGCGACGTCACCGCCTGCATGGAATCGGTGGAAGCGATGCCGCAGGTGGAAAAGGTGGTGCGCATCACCGCGCCATACAAATTCGTCAGCAAAGAGTTCCGCCCGGGAAAAACGCGCATCAAGGTCAACGGCGCCGAAATCGGCGGCGACGACTTCGCCGTAATCGCAGGGCCGTGCTCCGTCGAAAGCGAAGACCAAATCATGCGCTCCGCCGAAGCGGTAGCCAAGGCTGGCGCAAAGTTCCTGCGCGGCGGTGCCTTCAAACCGCGCACCTCGCCCTATGATTTTCAGGGCATGGAAGAGGAAGGCCTCAAGCTCCTGCAAAAAGCAAAGAAAGCCACCGGCCTGGCGATCGTCACCGAAGTAATGGGCGACCGCGACGTTGATCTGGTGGCGCAGTACGCCGACGTGATGCAGGTCGGCGCCCGCAACATGCAGAATTTCATGCTCCTGAAGGCCCTCGGAAAGTGCGGCCGGCCCATCCTGCTGAAGCGCGGCCTAAGCAGCAGCATCAAAGAGCTGCTGATGAGCGCCGAATACATCGTCGCCCACGGCAATCCCGATGTAATTCTGTGCGAGCGCGGCATCCGCACCTTCGAAACCGCCACCCGCAACACCTGCGACATTTCCGCCATTCCCGTCCTGAACGAACTGACGCACCTTCCGGTGATCCTCGATCCAAGCCACGCAACCGGAAAGCGCAGCCTGGTGCCCGCCCTGGCCCGCGCCGGCGTAGCCATCGGCGCCGACGGCCTAATCGTCGAAGCCCACCCAGCCCCCGAACGCGCCATCAGCGACGGCGCCCAATCCCTCGACCTAAACCAATTCGCCAAAATGATGGACGACCTCAAGCCCTATATCGCCCTCTGGAAAGAAGCACGCAAAAAAGAAACTCTGGCGGCGGCTGCCCGGTAAACGGGTTTGTGTTTTGGGTTCGACTTTCATGAACACTGTTGCTCGGCGGACAGCCGGCAGAATCACCGCGGACGCGATTTTGGGTGCCGCACCCTTGTGGTTTTCAAGGGTGCGGGTTTTGACTTTTCTCTAGTCTTGTCCTGCGGGTGGCCCGGGTTTAAGCATTTGGATTTTCTTGACCCGCAAGCCGTGGTGAGGATATCACTCCAACAATTTGCGTGAAAGTAGAGAGACGGGGGCACCCCAGATTCCGGTGTTTGGTACCTGGGTCTTGGGTTAGCAGTTTCTTGCTGCTAAGTTTCTGATGCCCGCGGAACTCAACGCCTCCCGCGCGAGGGCCATTTTCAGTTTATTACTTCCAATTGTTACCGGCGGCTGCACCTTTTTAAAACCGCAAAGTTGCGCCACCTCCTCTCGAAAGGCCTCGGAGGAGAGAGGCGCTGCCGCGGGTTCTTGAGCGCGTGCTCGGAGTGTTGTCACTGAGAAGGGAAGCCAATGATCCGAGATTCTAATCCGACGAGTTCTTCACCCCACAGCATCAGGTAAACACCTGAGTCGCCGTATCCCGAGGTGTGATTTTTCATAAGCGGTTACAGAATCCCACATAGATATTTCCTACGCATTGCGGAACTTACTTTTAGCAGAGCTAAGCTTCTAAATCTCCAGTGCTTAACAACACTTCCAAAATGGGAATCTGGCAACAGAATTGCCATACGCTTTCTCGGGTGGCGGGATGTGGCCCCGCCGGTCCTCCAGGTCCAGCCGGCCCTCAAAGAGGGCTCACTGCGAGTACGAGCGGTCTGAGCTTGTAAACCACAGGGGTCCGCGCGCGCCAGACCGCGAAAAAATACAAGGGGTTAAAACGATGCAAAGATCGCAGGGTACCGCTCTATCCAATCGATCCATAGTTCACGCTCTATTTTTGTTCGTGCTCCTTCTCGCGGTGGTGTGGCCGGCGAATGCGCAATCCACGGCAACACTCCAGGGAACCGTCACCGACCCGGCGGGCGCCGCGGTGCCAAACGCAAAGATTGTCGCTACCAATGATGCAACCGGCATCCAAACCGAAACCGCCACCGACTCTTCGGGAGCGTATCTCATTCCCTCGCTGCAGATTGGTCTCTACAAACTGGAAATCACCGCCTCGGGCTTTCAAAAAATAGTTTTGACTGGGCTAAAGCTGGACGTAGCTACCACCGTCACAAAGAACGTCAGCCTCACTATCGGCAATAGCTCCCAGGTCGTGGAAGTTGTCGCCACGGCGCCCCTGGTGGACGTCAGCACCAACGAAATCGGCCAGGTACTCAACGACAAAACGGTGCAACAGATTCCCCTGAATGGCCGCCACTTCACCGATCTCAGTTTGCTGACACCTGGGACGATCACTCCTCCGGCAAACGGATTTCTCTCCGCTCCGTTGCGCGGGCAAGGCTCGTTTGGCATCAATACCGCCGGTCAGCGCGAAGACACCACCAACTGGCTCGTCAACGGCGTCAACCTCAACGACAACGTCCAGAACCAGATTACCTTTCAACCCCCCATCGATACTCTCGCCGAATACAAAATCGACAATTCCTCGTTTCCCGCCCAGTATGGCCGGAATTCCGGCGCCATCGTCAACCTGGCCACTCGCTCCGGCACCAACGAGTATCACGGCGAATTGTTCGAATTCATCCGCAACAACGCCCTCGACGCCCGCAATTTCTTCAACGCTCGTGAAACCCCCGCCGGCAAGCCGCTCATCCAGTCTCCCTTCCGCCGTAACGATTTCGGTGTGGATTTTGGCGGCCCTATCCTCAAGAACAAGCTCTTCTTCTTCCTCGCCTATGAAGGGCTGCGTCAAAGCCAAAGTCTCACCCTTTCGACCACTGTGCCCAGCGTGAACGACCGGGCAACTTTGGTGCCCCCAACTGCCACGGCCATTCAGAAACTGCTCCCGTTGATACCTGTCGCGAACTTGCCAGGAAGCTCGACGACACCAACGGACCCCAACACATTTAACCTTTTCAGTGGCGGCGTGGTCGCTAATGTCTCGCTAAACCAGGGTTCAGGCGACATTGACTATGAACTCAGCCAAACCGACCGCTTTCACTTCTACTATGTCGTGCAAAAGGACCTCCGCCAGGAACCCACAGCCGGCGGCGCCATCGCTGCGAATATCCCCGGCTTTGGAGATACGCGCGATGGTTTCCGTCAATTGCTCAGCTTCAGCGAAGACCACACCTTTTCTTCCACGCTCAACAATACGGTTCGCCTGGGCTTTAACCGCATTCATCTGACCTTCACCCCCAATGGGCTGCTCGATCCCGCCAATTTTGACATAACCATGCCTGCGGGCTCTCCGGTTGCCTCCGGCCTTCCGTTCTTCAACGTCGGCGGCACCATCGGTTTTGGCGGCCCTCTGAACGAACCCCAGGGTCGTGGCGACACCACCTTCGTCCTCAACGACGGGTTGAGCTGGCTCAAAGGCCGCCACACCTTCATGTTTGGTGGCGAGATTCGCCGCGCCTACAACAACAACATCGCCCTAAATATCGGCAGCCTCTCCTACAGTTCCGTCGCCAACTTCCTGGCGGATTCGGCAAACGCGTTTACCGTCCAACTCGGCTCCGGAAACGACAAGATCCTCGCGCCTTCCTACGACGTCTTCGCGCAGGACAGCTTCAAATGGAAACCCAACCTGACCATCAACATTGGCCTTCGCTATGCCTGGAATGCCACGCCGTCGGAATCCATCGGCCGCTTCACCAACGTTGACCCACTCACCGGCAATCTCGTCGCCGCTGGA
>DATLVJ010000711.1:0-2347 GCA_035577585.1 Candidatus Limnocylindrales bacterium | reverse complement strand
GATGTACTCAAGGAACAGGTGCTGCTGTCACTGCCGATGAAAGTAATTTGCCAGAGCGATTGCCGCGGTTTGTGCCCCACGTGCGGCGCAAGTCTTAATCACGAAGAGTGCCGCTGCGAAACGCACGCCACGGACCCGCGTCTGGCTCCCCTCGCGCGGTTGAAGCAGGACTGGCTCAAGAAACAATAGATTTCCGGGCGAAAAGCCCAGAGAATCCGACCTCGTTCGGACTGGCGGAGTGTGTAGCCACGAATGAGGCGAGAACCAGGAGTGATGTAATGCCTAATCCAAAACGTCGACATTCCAAGGCGCGCAAGAACAAGCGTCGTGCTCACGACCACTTGTTCGCGCCCGCCATGGCCAAGTGTCCGAATTGCCACGAAATGAAGCAGCCCCACCGGGCTTGTCCTCATTGCGGTTACTACAAAGGCCGGCCGGTTCACGACGTCAAGTAAAGGTTTCAGTTTTGTGCCAGGCTCGGAGCGGGCATGACCGCTGGTGTGTCCTGCCGCACGGAGCTTGCCGGAGTCGCCGGAAGATAATCCCATGATCACAATCGCCGTCGATGCCATGGGGGGAGACAATGCACCCCGTCCGGAGGTGGAGGGGAGTGTTCGCGCCGCGGAAGAATACGGCGTGCGCGTTCTGCTTGTGGGGCAGCCCCAAGTGATCCGGGGAGCGCTGTCGAGTTTTGGCAAGCCTTCGTTGCCGATCGAGATTATTCCCGCGACTGAAGTGATCACCATGGAAGATCACCCAGCCCAGGCCTTTCGCCGCAAGAAAGACAGTTCTGTGCACGTGGCGGCGCGGTTGGTGAAAGAGGGCAAGGCCGATGGCATGGTGAGCGCCGGTAATACCGGTGCGGTGATGACCACGGCAAGGTTCATCATGGGCACGCTGGAGTCGGTGGACCGCGTGGCGCTGGCCGCACCTTTTCCGAATGCCAAAGGCGGCGTTTCCGTGCTGCTGGATGTAGGCGCAAACGTGGATTCGAAGCCGGAGCATCTGCTGCAGTTCGGCGTGATGGGCGAGATTTATTACCGCCTCACCTTCGGCAGCCGCAAGCCGCGCGTCGGTTTGCTCTCCGTCGGCGAGGAAGAGATCAAGGGCAATGAGCTGACGCGCGCGGTTTACGAGCGCCTGAAGGCTTTGCCCGTGCATTTCGTCGGCAACGTGGAAGGCGGCGATCTTTTCTCCGGCAAGGTGGACGTGATCGTCTGCGACGGGTTCGTCGGCAACATCGCCCTGAAGATTTGCGAGGGGCTGGCAATGGAGATCATCAAGTATTTGCGGAAGACGTACAAAAGCACTTTCGCATCGCAGGTGGGCTATCTGTTTTCGAAAGGCGCGCTGAAGGGTATTAAGCGCACTATGGACTATGCGGAGTATGGAGGCGCGCCGCTCCTCGGGGTCCGGGGGGTTTGCGTGATCGGCCATGGCCGGTCCAACGCCAACGCCGTCAAAAACGCCATTCGCGTCGCCGCGGGACTTGCCCGCGCGCGGGTGAACGAGAAAATTGAACAAGAGCTCTCCCTGACCCACGCGCAGGCGTGACGTCCGGAGAGAGGAGCAATTATGGGTAAAGTCGCATTCATATTCCCGGGCCAGGCTTCGCAATATTCCGGCATGGGCAAGGAACTTGCCGAGAAATATCCCGCGGCCCGCGCCATTTTCGACGAAGCGGATAAAGCGCTGGGCTTTTCCATTTCCAAAATCTGTTTTGAAGGCACGGAAGAAGAACTGAAGTCCACCGCGTTTACGCAACCCGCGATTCTCACCGTTTCGGTTGCCGCGATGTGGGTGCTTTCGGAAAAGCGCATTGGCGCGGACTTTGTTGCCGGCCATAGCCTCGGCGAATATTCTGCGCTTGTCGCAGCTGGTTCGCTGCAATTTGCCGACGCCGTGCGCCTGGTGCACAAGCGTGGCACGTACATGCAGGAAGCTGTCCCTGCAGGGCAGGGCGCGATGGCGGCGATTCTGGGAGTGTCGCCCGCCGTCGTTGCCGATGCCTGCAAGCGAGCCGCGGAGGGCTTGGTTTGCTCCGCTGCCAATCTCAATTCGCCGGACCAGACCGTGATTTCGGGTGACGCCGCCGCGGTGAAGCGCGCTATCGAAATTGCTTCACAATCGGGAGCCAAACGCGCCGTTCTGCTTCCCGTAAGCGCACCGTTTCATTCCTCGCTGATGATGCCCGCGCAGGAAAAGCTGGAAAAAGATTTGCGCGCCACTGCGTTTGCCGATCCGCATGTTCCGGTAGTCACCAACGTGGACGCTGACACGATTAAGAAGGGCGATGAGGCGCGTGAAGCATTGATTCGCCAGGTCACCATGCCTGTGCGGTGGGAAG
>DATLVJ010000710.1:0-2624 GCA_035577585.1 Candidatus Limnocylindrales bacterium | reverse complement strand
GGGGAATTGTTTACCTGGCCCTGCCGTCAGAAGGGATTGAAGTGGATCTCTCCTTCAAAACCTCGGAAAATCCTCAACTCACCTTGATCGATCAGTCCGATGGTCTTCCAAACATCTCTGGCTTCCACGTCGAAGCGCGGCCGAACGGCCGGATGGCTTTGCCTGTGACATGGCCCTTTTTTGATTCAACGGTTTTGGTAAGTCGCATGTATCCAAACATTTTGGAGAAAAACCCTACCGGTCGGTACTGACAACAGTGGTCGGATTTCCTAAGCCGTGGGTGCAGAGGATATATCACAAATCACCCGCCAAGAATCGCGTTGTGTTGACAGGTCCCAGCGGCGGTTCCTGCGCCAACTTGTCCGTGCAACCCGCTATAAGCAGGCCTGGACACACTCGGCATTTCGAAGCGGAGGATGCCCCACATTTAGTTGAAAGTTGAGAACAAGAAGCAGCGGCTCTCGCCCGAACTCGGATAGAGTTCGGGTTGCGAATCCCTTTGAAAGGAGAGAGCCGCCGTGAGAAAGAAATACCAGAGGAAACAGCGCAAGTCCAATCACAAGTTCGAGGTTGTCGGTGGGCAGGAGTTGCTGGTGCGGGTACCTTGGCCATTGGCAGAGGTGTGGGCGGAGATGCAAGCACAGGTAGAAGAGTTGACCGGGCAAGCCGGGCTGCAGATCCTGAGAGCCATCCTGGAAAATGAAGTCACTCGTCGAGTAGGACCTCCGCATCGCCCAAATCCTACAGCGGGTTGTGTGCGCTGGGGGAAGCAGTCGGGTTATGTGGTTTTTGGTGGACAGAAAATCCCGCTGGAACGACCACGAGTGCGAACGCGCGAGGGCCAGGAAGTGGAGCTGGAGAGCTATGGTCAGTTGCAGCAAGACGGAAAACTGCAACGAGCGGTGCGGGAGCGGCTGGTGGCCGGGTTGTCCACCCGGAACTATCGACGAGCGGTGGAGAGTGTTGTGGAAGGCTACGGGATCGCGAAAAGCAGCGTGAGCCGGCAGTTCGTAGAGGCCAGTAGCAATCAGTTGCGAGTGCTATGCGAGCGACGATTGGAGGATCTGCCTCTGGTGGTGCTGATGATCGATGGCATTCACTTTGGCGGCCAGGTGCTGGTGGTGGCTTTGGGGATCGCGGAAAGCGGAGAAAAGCACGTTTTGGGAGTGTGGCAAGGAGCCACGGAGAACACCACGGTGGTCAAAGGGCTGTTGGAAGATCTGGTGGACCGCGGACTGGATCTGCAGCGGCGGTATCTGGTAGTGATGGATGGATCGAGAGCGCTGCGAGCCGGTGTAGAACGTGTTTTCGGTGAACAAGTCGAAGTGCAGCGCTGCCAGATTCATAAGCGACGAAATGTGAAGGAGTACCTGCCCGAGAACTGCCAGAAAGACTACGATCGGCGAATGCGCAATGCCTACGCGATGAACAACTACGCGGAGGCCAAAGAGGCGCTACAGAAAATCTTCCGGCAACTGGAAAGAATCAATCCGAGCGCTGCCCGGAGCTTGGAGGAAGGGCTGGAAGAAACGCTGACGGTACATCGCTTGGGAGTAGGAGCGGTGTTACGGCGGAAACTGGCCACGACCAACCCGATCGAATCGTGCTTGTCGACCGTTCAGCGGGTGGCGCGGAACGTAAAACGTTGGCGCGAAGGAAATCAGCCGCTGCGCTGGACCGCCACAGGACTGTTGGAAGCAGAAAAGAAGTTCCGACGCATCAAAGGCTATCAAGAAATCTTGTTGCTGAAGGAACGTCTGAATCCGTCGCGCATTCAGCAGAAGGAGGTCCGCGCAGTCGAAGTCGCTTGAACTTAGTTGTAGGTAGAACTTACAGTGTCGAACATCGAGAGTCGCTGCAATCAACTAAAACTCGGACATCCTCAGCTTTACAACCGTCATCCTCTCTTTGCTTTTAAGGGTTAACCGGTTTCTTAGACCAGGCGAGCACGCCTGCAATTATCGATATGAACATAATGGGAAAATCTATCACGAGGATATCGAGTCTGATCGGTGCGCTTACTGTTTTTTCCCAAACGAATGACATGTAAGATTCGTAGCCTGCCACAGCAAACAAACCGCAAGCCGCCAAAAGCAGAGTCCACCGGCGACCATCGCCAACGAGACGTCTCGACACAACTGAGAACATCATCGCCATGCACGTACAAACCACGATAATAATTTGTTGGGGGTGCATTTCCTTTTATCTCTCCGGCCCTCTTCAAATTTCAAGAATTCACATGCCGTCCACTGGGCGACGCGGAAATCGCCCGTTACTGACACCAGGCAGACTCTATTGCCTCGATAAACCGACAAGCATTCCGTTCAATGAATCGTTCCATGCATGAGCGATCATTCCAGGGCGAACGCTTCCGCGCCAATGGGCCAGAATCCCGAACATTGCTCCGTACAGGCCGATCAGAATCACCATCCGGAACCCCTGGTACGCATGAGCCGTGCCGAATGCCGCGGCAGAAAGGAGAATGCCGGCGGGAGCGCTCTTAGTCAGGGCCATGAACTGCCGTTGCAAGTAACCCCGGAAGACCGTCTCCTCGCAAATACCCGCCGTAACCGAGAGCGCTATCCATAATGTTATTTCGGTGCCCCCATGCGGCAGTATGAAAT
>DATLVJ010000708.1:0-7235 GCA_035577585.1 Candidatus Limnocylindrales bacterium | reverse complement strand
CCTCGATGTCGGCTCATCGCATCCTGGGGCTGTAGAAGGTCCCAAGGGTTAGGCTGTTCGCCTATTAAAGCGGTACGTGAGCTGGGTTCAGAACGTCGCGAGACAGTTCGGTCCCTATCTGGTGTGGGCGCAGGAAACTTGCGAGGAGTTGTCCCTAGTACGAGAGGACCGGGATGAACAGACCCCTTGTGTACCAGCTGTCACGCCAGTGGCACCGCTGGGTAGCGAAGTCTGGAAGAGATAATTGCTGAATGCATCTAAGCAAGAAGCTCGCCTCAAGATAAGGTTTCCCAAGGCAATCAATGCCTAAGAAGGACAGTCGCAGACTACGACTTTGATAGGCTGGAGGTGTAAGCGCAGCAATGCGTTCAGCTGACCAGTACTAATCGTCCGTTCGGCTTAATCATAAAACTTACTCAAGCCGTCGTTGGTTACTCCAAAAGGGATCCATTCGACAGCTCATGGTGCGGCCGCCCTCCGGGGCGGGCGTTACCGAGATAAAGTTCATTGCAGGGTGGTTTCTAGACCAAACTGCAACGTCTTGTAGCACACAGTAATTGTTCGGCAGCGGGCCGAACTTGTATTGCCAGCCAAATTGTTGTCCGCGGCGCTTGATCGCGCCGCGCCAATTTTTTCCGAAAGCTTTCGAAGCGCAGCTTCGCTCTTCTCTTACTGATATCTGATTACTGATATCGCGAGCGCAGCGAGCTTCTCCAAGTTTCCGGTGGTCATACCGCGAGGGTCACACCCGTTCCCATCCCGAACACGGAAGTTAAGCCTCGCCGGGCCGATGATACTGCACGGGTAACTGTGTGGGAACGTAGGTCGCCGCCGGGATAAAATTAGAAAAGGCCGTTCCGATCAAATCGGGACGGCCTTTTTGTTTTGATATAGAAGCGGAAGGATGTCAGGTGCGGTTCAAAGGAAAGAGGGGGGCGACCGGAAGCAAATCCGGCGCCCCTCCTTCCTCTCCGGCTTCTATCCGTAGTGCCGGAAACTATTGCGCTGTCCGAACGATGGTAGGCCCCGCGGTTTGACGAACAAACCACGTCCGGGCAGATCCAGAGGCGAGCCCGGAGTTCTTATCATCTGGATAAACGATCAACGCGTTTCCATCCAGATAGGCATCCGGCGCCCAATACTCCGCCAGGGTTCGCGTACCAGAGGCGCAGCCAAGTCCGTTCACGCAAACGGGTCCGACGTGCACCACGCCGGTCGCGGTGCTCTGCGCGAATGTGGGCACGGCGGCGAAATCGTTTTGCGATTGCGCAGCGAAGACTTGCCACTGCGCGGAACTGCTCATGAAATCCGTTGCCGAGGAACCAAGCCAGGTGACGTCTACTTTGCCCGGATCGCCTGCAACCACCCAGGGTTGAATCGCGGTCCGCGTCGAAGCCCCGTTATTCACGCGAACCACGTGCGACCATGTGGCGCCCTGGTTCTGTGAGGTTGTCAGGTAGGTGTTCACGCCATCGGAAAAAACGACGTGCAGGTTGCCACCCTTGTCCACCGCAATAGCCGGAAAAACATGCGCCAGGGATGTATCCGCCGGCCCTTGATATACAAGCTTTAGACTGAAAGTTACGCCGCCATCGGTAGAGCGCGCGAGATATACCTGCGTGCTGGTCTTATCGAAAAATACGTTATACACGTTGCCATTTCCCGGATCCACGGTGATGTTCCCCTGATCGCCGGGCTGCACGCCGCTGACCGGCGTTGTCACTTGGGCTAGTTGGGGAAACGTGATGCCGCCATCGGTGGATTTCACCACTACGATGCTGACGGTGCCCTGAAGATCGGCGCCGAGCTGCTTGTAAGTCAAATATAGAGAGTGCTGTTGCCATAAGAGGCGATCCATTGGCGGTCGTTTCCAGGTATGTCCGAAGCGAGCGGGTTGACGACCCACGCGGCGCCGCCGTTAAAGGAGCTGGTTTGGGTCGTGGAACCCAGCCACAGCGAATTCATGTAGACATTTCCTGTGGTTCCCACCGCGAGATCTTCGTCGCCACCTCCAACGCCGTTGCCGGTCGTGGTTCCCGTGGTGGCCGCCACTTGCGTGCCATCTGGTTGGCCGAGGTAGGTAAAAGTCTTGCCGCCATCATAGGATTTCCAGACGTCAACACCCCCAGGGACGCCCTGAATCGCAGCCGCATAGAGGTTGCCGAGGGAATCGTGGACCACGCGGGGTTCAGTGTCTTGATCGGCAACCAGAGTCGCGGCGGAATTCGCGGGATCGCTCGGACGCGCAAGCTCGAAGGGTGTGCTAAATACCATTTTGCCGGGCTGATAACGCGCGCTGCCGTTGGCGACCGTCGGGTCGGAAGCAATTTTGGCTGTGCCGGAATAGGAAACATTCACCGTTTGCGAAGCAACAATCACGAGCTTATAAGTGCCGGGGGGCAGAGGTCCGGCATCAATTTCTTCGTAGGTTTCAAAAGCCTGAACAGAAGAGGCCAGAAGATTTCCCGACGGATCGAAAAGATAAAGATCGAACTCGTTGGTTGTTCCCTGCCAGGTGATGCGAATTTGAACCTCGTCATTCGGGTTCGACGTGAAAAAATTAGCGGGAGTGTTGATGGTCAGGAAGAAGGTGTCGCAGTTCAGCGTGGTGCAGGAACTGGTGTCCGTCGCGACAGCCGTGTAAGGTCCACCGGACCAGTTCACCACGCCGACGCTGCCCGTAAGTGTGCCACTGGCCGGAATCGCTGAATGCGCGGGGAGAGCGGCGAGGAGCAGCCCAAGGAAGAGCATGCGGTATCGTTGAAACATAAGAACGTGAGTTCTCCTTTCCAGAGTTCGTGCGAAGGGCTCAATGGAACCGGGGACATGGGACGCACTCAGAAGTCAGGCGTTATGGAAGTACCCGGTCGGCGGATAGTTTCACCCGATTCGCCCGCGCATCAATCGGGTGTTTGCCTGCTTTCGCCTTCGGGTATTTCCTTTAGCAGCCATCACGTAAATGGTTCTTAGGGTGCGAAGCTTTGGCTCCGGCATTTCGCGGGTAGCTTTGTGGGAACGCAGGTCGCCGCCGGGCTGGCGGCTCTTCCGTTTGGCTGGGGTTTTGGAGTAGATTCTAAGCCCGCCCTATTCCGCCTTCAGGCCATGGTGTCTCAAACCGATTCACTTTCCGGTCATGGATATTAGACATAGCCGATTTCGCCGCCGGTGCATCGGATGAGGAACGAGGGGTGGGCGATGAAATGCATAAAAATAATGTTGGCGCTTATGTTTCTGACGGCCGGCACGCTGGCGGCTCAACAGCCTGCGGATAAGGACGCCAGGGTGACGCCACTGATGACGAAAGCTCTGGCGGAGAATCCGGGCAAGGAAGTAATGATGATTACGGTGGAGTACGCGCCTGGGGGAACGGACCCCATCCACCGGCACAACGCCCAGGCGTTTGTCTACGTGCTGGAGGGGACGGTTGTGATGCAGCTGAAAGGCGGAAAAGAAGTGACGCTGACGCCCGGGGAAACCTTTTACGAAGGACCCGACGACGTTCATATCGTTGGCCGGAATGCCAGCAGCACCAAGCCGGCAAAATTCGTGGTGGTGCTGATCAAGGAAAAGGGCGCGCCGGTTTTGATACCGGTGAAGTGATCGCCCGGATTAATGAGTCTGTCACAAATTTGCGGGATGTTCGGTCTTGGCTGGCACTGCCGGCTGGTTTGAAATGTTCGAAAGGAAAATTAAGGAGGCGATCATGAAAATCGTAGTCATCGGAGGAACGGGACTTATCGGATCAAGGCTCGTCAGCCAGCTTCGCGCGCAGGGGCACGAGGCCGTGGCGGCGTCGCCCAATACGGGCGTCAACACGATCACGTGCGAGGGGCTGGCCGAGGCGCTGCAGGGCGCGTCGGTGGTGGTGGATGTGACGAACTCGCCTTCTTGGGAGGACGACGCGGTGCTGAAGTTTTTCGAGACGTCAACCCGCAACCAGCTCAGCTATGAAGGGGTCGCGGGGGTGAAGCATCATGTGGCGTTGTCGGTGGTGGGAACGGAACGCATGCTGGCCAGCGGATTCTTCCGCGCAAAAATGGCGCAGGAGAACCTGATCAAGGCGTCCGCGAATCCTTACACGATTGTGCGCGCGACGCAGTTCTTCGAATTCGTGAAGGCCATCGCCGATTATTCCACGGAAGGCGGCAAAGTGCGCTTGCCTTCCGCGCTGATCCAGCCGATGGCGGCCGACGATGTGGCCAGCGCGGTGGCCCGGGTGGCGACGGGCGCGCCGGTGAACGGCATGGTGGAAGTTGGGGGGCCGGAAAAGTTTCGCCTCGATGAACTCGCCCGGCAAGCCCTGGCCGCGTTCAAGGATCCGCGCGAAGTGGTCACCGACCCGAAGGCGCACTACTACGGTATCGAGGTGAGCGAGAGGACGCTGGTTCCCGAAGATGGCGCGCGGCTCAGTGAGACGCGTTTTGAAACCTGGCTCCGCCAGTCCGCCGGCCAAACCCCTAGCGGGCCGGAGAAGAGCAAAGGCTCGGCGGCTTAACCGGCAGCCCAGGCAGGGGCGGCTTCTTGCCATGAGCGTAGCGAAGGGTAATGCCGCCCTCTTTTCTTTTTCCCTCTAGAAATGTAGCGCTAGCTTTTGTGACATCCCGCTGCGCCGGCGGCCCCAACCTCTTTCGGGTCGTGGTAAACTTTTGCCGAGGCCGCCCATGAAAGCCAAACGAAAATTTACGGTACTGATCGAGCGAGATGAGGCGGGGTATTACGTCGCCACGGTTCCGGCTCTGCAAGGCTGCCATACTCAGGCAAAGAACCTGGACACTTTGATGAAGCGGGTCCGGGAAGTCATTGAGCTTTGCCTGGAAGAAGAGAACGGCGACGTCCACGAACTGGACCTGGTTGGAATTCAGCAGATCACTGTATGACCCGGTTGCCCCGCGTCAGCGGCAAGGAAGTTGTAAGAGCTCTGGAACGGGCGGGTTTTGCAGTGCAGCGTGTGCGTGGCAGCCATGTTTTTCTGAAGCACTCGGATGGCAGAGTCACCTCCGTACCGGTGCATTCCCGTGAAACGCTCGGTCCGGGTTTAATGCGCGCGATTCTTCGCGATGTCGATATGGATGCGGAAGCCTTCTCGAAGTTTCTGTAAGAACATTTTCCGTTATGGCTTCCCGGACGGATTCCGTACCGTCAATTTGCCTTCGAGCTTCTGGCCGTCCTGAAAATCTTCGGAATAGAGTGTTTCGCATCCGGCGTCCAAGGCGGCCGCAATTACGAGTGCGTCGTATATATTGCAGCCGAGCTTCTGTGCGATCGCCCGGGCTGCCGTGTGAATTTCGAGCGAGACGGGAACGGGCGCTGGGCAAAGAACCAGGAATGCCTGCACCGCTTCAGCCACCTCTGCCCAGGGCATCTGCAGCTTCCGCCGCGCCACCGCCGTGAATTCGTTCAGGACCTGCACGCTGACCACGCCGTCGGAGAGCAGCAGTTCCTCCGCCGCGCGGCGCGCGCATCGTTCTGCGCAACCGCGTAAATCAAAACCTTCGTGTCAAAGAACGCCTTAGCCCGCATCCCCTCTTGCCTTTGTAGGGGCACGCTAAATCGTGCCCCTCTTGGGTTGCTCCTGAATTTGTAGGGGCGGAGTTCACTCCGCCCTATTGGGTTATTCCTGCCCCTGTGGAATCCGGCAAAAAAAGGCGCCCGCCGCAGACGGCGTCCGCTACATAACTATCGCCCGTACAATGTCCGTCTTAACTCCTGCTTTTGTAGCGGCCGCTTTCTGAAGCGGGCGCCTTACCGGGCATTGGCCTCTTCCCGGTCAAACACAAATCCCGCGGGCAGTGGCCGCCGTAGCTTGCGCAGGCGCTCGAGCGCCTTGTTCCTGCTCTGGTCGTGCCTCACTTCAAACTCCCGCTCGCGCGCGATCCGGATCTCGATCTCGTCGCCTTCTTTCAACTTGAGCGCCTTCACCACCGTCGCGGGCAAACGCACGACTAATCTATTGCCCCAATTCGAAATCCGCATAGCTACTCCGCAACTACTTGCTTGCGTACTGTTCTGTGCCTAAAAAGTGGAGCGACACGTACGGGGCATCGCCAACCACCCAACTGTCGTGACCTGGAGGACCGGGCGGAATGTAGAACAGCGTGCCGGCGCGGAGTTCGTGGATCGTTCCGTCCTCCATCGCTGCCGTGGCGCAACCGGAGAGCACCATGCCCACGTGCTCCACGTTGCAGCGCGACGCCCCCACCAGCGGCCCAACATGCAAGGACCACTTCCATCCCGGTTCATACGTGGCGCGCCCAATGGTCATGCCCCCGATGCGCACCAGTTCGAATTTTCCTTTTTCGAACGTCCGCACCTCGTCGGGCTCCTCAAAACGTTTCAGAACCGTTTCCAGCGTCCCCATGGTTTCCCCCACGAATCGAATATACACGCGGACCGGTTACGCCAAGACGGCCAAATTGTCTCGATTCATGGACGACCCGTTCAGAATTGTGGCCTTTGATTCGTGCCGATGAATCGCTTATTCTTCGGCAATGCGAAAATTCATCTCGATAATTTCCCTCGTACTGATTCTTCTCCTGGCTGCTGCTGGTGGGGTTTTTGCGCAGAACCCTCCGGAGTGGACTGAGGCGTTCCCGGGGTTTCGGGTTGCGGGGAATTTGTACTATGTGGGGAGCAAGGGGTTGGCGAGTTATCTGGTTGTGACTCCGGCGGGGAACATTTTGATCAATAGCGATCTGGAGGCGAATGTGCCTCAAATTCGGGCGAGCATTGAGGGGCTGGGATTCAAATTTAAGGATACGAAGATTCTGCTGATCAGCCACGCGCACTTTGACCACGATGCGGGGAGCGCGAAGATCAAGGAGCTGACCGGAGCGAGCTACATGGTGATGGATGCCGACGTGCCCGTGGTGGAATCCGGCGGCAAGGCTGATTTTCAGTATGGCAACCGGCCGGAGTTTCTTTATCCACCGGCGAAGGTGGATCGCGTGTTGCACGATGGCGACGAAGTGAAGCTTGGCGGCGCGGTGCTGGTTGCGCACCTTACTCCCGGGCATACAAAGGGCTGCACCACGTGGACCATGAGGGTGACCGAGGGCGGCAAAAGCTACAACGTGGTGATTGTGGGAAGTCCCAATGTCAACCCGGGCTACAAGCTGGTCCACAACGAGAGCTATCCGCAGATCGCGCAAGATTACCAGCGGACGATGGACGTCATGAAGGCGTTGCCGTGCGATATTTTCCTCGGCGCCCACGGCGGTTATTTCGGGTTGGAAGAG
>DATLVJ010000707.1:0-4705 GCA_035577585.1 Candidatus Limnocylindrales bacterium | reverse complement strand
TGGCAAGATCTCGTCTCCACGCTCGCGCAACTCCGCGATTCCCTTCCGCTCGAATCCCGCGCGCATCTCGGCATCCTGGCTGAAAATTACGGCGAAGTCGGCGCCATCAATCTCTACGGTCCAAGCCGCGGACTCCCGCGCGCCATCAGCGGAGTCAACTCTTCCTGGGAGCGCGGCTACGGCGATCCGCCCCCGCAAATCCTCATCGTTGTCGGTTTCCCCCGCGCCTTCGTCGAAACCAGCTTCGATTCCTGCCGCCTCGCCGCGCAAAACACAAACTCGCTCGGCGTCGTCAACGAAGAAACCACCGAACGCCGCGACATCTTCCTCTGCGGCCCGCCAAAATCCGGCTGGCCCCAGTTCTGGCGAACATTCCAGTATTTCGCCTAGCCTTCTCTCGCCGCCAGGAATGGCGCAACTCCTCCCCACCCTCTAAAAAAGTTTGTCATCCTGAGGGGCGCGCCGTTTGCGCCCCGAAGGACCTCAACGTAACGTCCTAGCAAGATTTTGACGTTGGGATCCTTCGGCTATCCTCGCCGGATAGCCTCAGGATGACAATTCTTCGTGTCTTTTCGGCAACAAATCCCGTACGGTTACGCCGTCGCGCTAAGCCCCTGCCCCTTGAAAAACGCCAGCAAGTCCGCGTTGATCACCTCGGCGTGCGTCGCCGGCATCCCGTGCGGATATCCCGCATAAACCTTCAGCGTCGAGTTCTTCAGCAGTTTCGCCGAAAGCGGCCCAGCCGCCACAATGGGCACAATCTGATCGTCATCCCCATGCATCACCAGCACCGGAATGTCGATCTTCTTCAGATCTTCCGTGTGATCCGTTTCTGAAAACACCTTGATGCAGTCATAGTGAGCCTTCACGCTGCCCAGCATTCCTTGCAGCCACCAGTGCTCCCGGATGCCCTCCGAAATTTTCGCGCCCGGCCGGTTGTATCCGTAAAACGGCATCGTGATGTCCTTGTAAAACTGCGGCCGGTTCGCCGCCAGTGCCGTCCGAAGCCCGTCGAACACCTTGATCGGCGTTCCCGTCGGATTCATTTCCGTCCTCAGCATCAGCGGCGGTATGGCGCTGATCAGCACCGCTTTGGCGACGCGCGCGCTCCCGTGGCGCCCCAGGTACCGCGCCACCTCGCCTCCTCCCGTCGAGTGCCCCACCATGATCGCGTTCTTCAGGTCGAGTCGCTCAAACAATTGCGCCAGATCGTCGGCGTACGTGTTCATGTCGTTGCCGTCCCACGTCTGGTCGGACCGTCCGTGTCCCCGCCGGTCATGGGCGATCACCCGGTAGCCTCGCTGACCGAAATACAGCATCTGGCCGTCCCAGTCGTCGCCGCTTAGCGGCCAACCGTGGCTGAAAACGATCGGCTGCCCTTTGCCCCAGTCCTTGTAATAAATCTGTGTTCCGTCTTTGGTCGTGATGGTTGGCATAATCACTCTCCTTGCATTTTGTCTGGCGACGCGGCGACATGCCGCACCGGTACCCTTGCCTTCATAGATGCGTTGCTTTCAAACATGGCCATAAATTGAGTTCAACCGGGCGGGGATCGCTGCTCACCGAAACCTACGCTTCCGCGCTTCCAGGATCAAGCCAATCCATTTAGAAAATCTCCTTCGGGCAGCAAGGTTTCCTCTCAACGTGACCGCCAAAGAATATAAAGTGCAAATCGCCTCCAGAGGACTATACTTGCCCAAACTGCGCCCTATGCATGATTGACGCGTTGAGTCGCTTAGGGAGATTCAGCCATGAAACTCGCGCTCGTCTGTGTCTTTGTGTGTTCCCTCCTTTTCTTGCCTTTGCAGTGCCGTTCTCAGGAACCAGCCAAGCCGGCCGATGAAAAACCCGCCGCTGACGCCAAGCCTGCAGACGAAAAACATGCCGCGGATGCCAAGCCCTCTTCCGACGCCGCAAAAAAAGAAAATCCCGTTAAGTCCTCGCCCTCCTCCCTCGCCTCCGGTAAAAAGAAATACGGCCAAGATTGCGCCATGTGTCATGGCAAAGAGGGCGCCGGCGATGGCGACCTGGCAGAGGACATGCACTTGAAGCTGCGAGATTTCCGTGACGCCGCGACTCTGAAAGATGCCGTCGACGGTGACATCTACAACATCATCAACAACGGCAAGGGCAAAATGATGGGTGAGGAAGGCCGCCTGAAGCCCGACGAAATATGGGACATCGTAAACTTCGTCCGCTCTCTCCCCAAAAAGTAACCCAGGCGTAGCGGCCACCTTCAGGTGGCCAAGCCAGCCTGACGAAGGAAGTGTGGCCTAGAACCATCCATCGACTTCTCAACGGATGCTCTATCTTTTTTTCGTTGCTTCTTTACGCGGTTACTTATCTCTTCTCTGCTTCTTGCTCCTCGCTGCCGTTTCCCATAGCATTAGTTTGTGGCGGGGTCCGCATATCAAGTCGCTTATACTGAGATCCCGGGAGCGCCTTTTCATGAGTGATCCGGCCAATCCAAAGAAATCGGGCAGCGCTGTAAAATCCCCCTCGAAGCTGCAGGCCTGGGAAGAAAATACCCTTCGCCCCACGCTCGAAAAGAGCCCCGAGCGCCAGAAAGAATTCACCACCGTCTCCAGCTATCCGATTCGCCGCTTGTACACGGAAGAAGATCTCCCCGGATGGGATGCTTCTCGCGACCTCGGCAACCCCGGCGAGCCACCCTACACCCGCGGCATTCACGCCACCATGCATCGCGGCCGCCTCTGGACCATGCGGCAATTCGCCGGATTTGGCACCGCAGAGGACACCAACCAGCGCTTCCGCTACCTCCTCTCCCAGGGCCAGACGGGTCTTTCCACCGCGTTCGATCTCCCCACTCTGATGGGCTACGACTCCGACCACGCCCTCTCCGAAGGCGAAGTCGGCAAATGCGGCGTCGCCATCAGTTCTCTCGCCGATATGGAAGTCCTCTTCGACCAGATCCCCCTCGCCGACGTCACCACCTCCATGACCATCAATTCCCCGGCCGCGGTCATCTGGGCCATGTATCTCGCCGTCGCCGAAAAGCAAGGCGCCGACTGGAAAAAAATCTCCGGCACGCTCCAGAACGACATCCTCAAGGAATACATCGCGCAAAAGGAATACATCTACCCGCCCGAGCCTTCCATGCGCCTGGTGATTGACACGTTCGAATTCGGCATGAAGCACACGCCCAAGTTCAACGTCATCTCCATCAGCGGGTACCACATTCGCGAAGCCGGCTCCACCGCCATCCAGGAACTTGCCTTTACCCTCCGCGACGGCATGGAATACGTCGAATGGGCCATCCGCCGCGGCCTTCCCGTCGACGAGTTCACGCCTCAACTTTCCTTCTTCTTCAACGCCCACAACGACTTTTTCGAGGAGATCGCCAAATATCGCGCCGCGCGCCGCATCTGGCACAAAGCCATGAAGGAGCGCTACAAATCCATCAGCCCTCGAAGCTGGGCACTGCGCTTCCACACGCAAACCGCCGGCTGCTCGCTCACAGCGCAGCAACCAATGAATAACGTCGTGCGCACTGCCATCCAGGCCCTAGCCGGCGTTCTCGGCGGCACGCAATCTCTGCACACAAATTCCCTCGACGAAGCCTGGGCGCTGCCAACCGAGCACGCCGCCACCATCGCCCTGCGCACCCAGCAAATCATCGCCCACGAAACCGGCGTAACCAACACGGTCGACCCCCTCGGCGGCTCCTACTTTGTCGAAACGCTCACCAACGAAGTCGAAGCCGGCGCCTGGGACTACATCCGCCGCATAGACGCCATGGGCGGCATGGTCGCCGCCATCGAGAAGAGCTACCCGCAACGCGAAATCGCCGAAGCCTCCTACCGCTACCAGATGGCCATCGACAAAAAAGAGAAGATCATCGTCGGCGTCAACGACTTCGTCACCCCGGAGCAACCTATGGACCTGCTCCAAATCGACGAGACCGTCGCCCATCGCCAGGCCGAACGCCTCAGCAAACTCCGTGCCGAACGTTCCTCTTCCGAAGTCGAACGCCGTCTCAACGCACTCCGCAAAGCCTCCGACGGCTCCGACAACCTCATGCCCTTCATCTACGACGCCGTAAAATCCTACGCCACCCTCGGCGAAATCTGCGAAGCCATGCGCACCGTCTTCGGCGCCTACGAAGAAGTCGCCATCACCTAGACCTCTGTGCCCTCTGTGCTCTTCCTCTGTGAACTCTGTGTTATATTCCCCTTATGCCAGACAATGGACTTACACAAGCAATAATAGGCGCAGCCATTGAGGTTCATCGCTTGCTCGGCCCGGGCCTGCTTGAATCGTCATATGAGGAGTGCTTTTGTTGTGAACTCCACTTGCGGAAATTGAATTTTGAGCGTCAAAGACCAATTCCTGTAGTCTATAAAACCGTAAAACTTGAGTCAGGCTACCGGCTGGATCTTTTGGTCGAATCTAAGGTCATCGTCGAGCTGAAATCTGTCGAAGCCCTTAGCCCATTACATGAAGCGATTATCTTGACCTATATGCGTCTGTCGGGACACAACCTCGGATTGCTCATCAACTTCAATGTTCCTATGCTTAAGGATGGAGTTAGACGGTATATTCTTTAGGGTGCTTACGGTCGATTGAACACAGAGATCACAGAGGAAGTGCACAGAGGGCACTGAGAAATGCCAGAGAAGAAAATTAGAGTCCTGATTGCAAAGCCGGGACTGGACGGCCACGACCGCGGCGCCAAAATCATCGC
>DATLVJ010000706.1:0-8862 GCA_035577585.1 Candidatus Limnocylindrales bacterium | reverse complement strand
ATGACGCTGATCGCCGCTGCCCTCGTTGAGCGCAAGCACGCGCGCCTCTATCAACTGGCCACCTCCGCGATCAATCCCGTGAACATGGCCCGCTCGATCGAGCTCACCGGCCTTGCTCACCGCAAGCATTACAAAACGCAGCAGGGCATCGAGCACTGGCTGAAAGTGAAGTTCGAAACCATTCCCGTTTCCAAGCAGCGCTATGAGCGCCTCTCCATCCCGATGCAGAAGGCCGTCGTCTCTCGCATCAACAAAGTCGCCGCGTCGCTGAACATCAGCAAGCCGCCGCTCGCAAAAACCGAACGCGACCTGGTGCGCGCCGAAAAGTTGATCGAACTCTACGAACCTTTCATCCTGCACAACGAACACGTCTTCGAATGCGAAAACGCCCGGCTGCTCTCCGCCGCGCTCCCCCCCGAAGAGAAAACGATGTTCGACTTTTCGCCGGAGACCATTGACTGGTGGGACTACTGGATTAACATCCACATACCGGCTCTCCGCCGCTGGTGTTACCCCTTGATGGAGGGGAGGCCGCTGGAGGCACGCGAACCGCGCGCCCTCAACTGGTCTGCGCCGCCGGAGGAAACTGCTTCCGCGGCAATCCGCTGAAGCGCCGGCATCCTTCTATGGCTATTTTCCTGACAGGTTCCACCGGATATCTTGGCAGCTACCTTGTGGCGGGCCTCTTCACCGGCCATTCCGATCGCCTGAATCTGCTGGTCCGCGCGAAAACCGAACAGGAAGCCAGGGAACGGCTCTGGCAGTCTCTGCAACTTCATTTCACATTTCCTGAATTCCTGGAACACGTAAATTCCCGCGTGCGGATCTTCCGCGGCGATCTGACCAGCGAGCGCTTTGGCCTCGGAGACGACGAGTATCACGCGCTGGTGGATTCCACCGACTCCATTCTCCACTGCGCGGCCTCTTTGAATCGCAAATCCGAAAAGCAGTGCCTGAACGTCAATCTTCGCGGCTCGCTCGAAGTCATCCAACTCGCCCGCCGGGCCCAGAATCATCACGGACTGCGCCGGTATTCCCATGTTTCCACGGTCGCCGTCGCTGGCAAGCGCCAGAACGAGGTCGTCACCGAAGACGCGTCCATTGATTGGAACCGCTCCGACTACGACCCTTACGCCCGTACAAAAAAATTCTGCGAGCACATGGTCCACCAGCTTCTTCCCGACGTCACGCGCACGATTTTCCGCCCGGCTATTGTTCTCGGCGACTCTCGCCGCGCGGAGACCTCGCAGTTCGACATGGTGCAGGCCTTCGATACCCTGGCACGGTTTCCCGTCCTTCCGCTTCGGCCCAACGATAAAATTGACATCATCCCTGCGGACTACGTCGGCGCGGCCATCGTTAAAATCCATCAGATGGAAAAACCGAATTACGCCATCTATCATCTATCTTCGGGGACCGGCGCGCAGACCTACAAGGAAATTACGGATGCGCTGGCCGAAATTGGCGGCTGGTCCAAACCCAGTTACCAGCCGTGGCTTGGCGGGCCGTTTTCCAAAACCGTGAACTGGCTGGCCTTCAAGGGCGGCGCGGTTGGCTATGGAGCCTCCTTGCTGAAAGTTTTCTGGCCGTATCTGGATTGGAACACCGTGTTCGATAATTCCCGGGTCGTCCAGGAAATGGGCGCAGCGCCCGCGAAGTTTTCCACCTACGCCTTCCCGCTGCTGCAGTTCAGCCGCGCGAACAATTTCAAATATCCCGCAAAGCCGTGGCCTGACAGTGCGGCCAAAAGCGCGGTCGTGAGCGTCACCGGAGCCGGCGCATGACCGATTTTCTGCTTGTCGCCTGGGTCAGCGCCATGATCGAGCTCCGTTGCTTTGCCTGGAAGTTT
The DNA here is from genome assembly GCA_035577585.1 of Candidatus Limnocylindrales bacterium. Taxonomy (GTDB): domain Bacteria; phylum Acidobacteriota; class Terriglobia; order Acidiferrales; family UBA7541; genus Acidiferrum. The sequence goes on along the minus strand of DATLVJ010000706.1, from coordinate 7,013 downwards.
GGCATCGGCAAGCGTTGGACTTCCGGCGAAAAACTCAAGCTGCTCTTTGCCGGCTACAACGGCACGCGCAACACCGGCAGTGACGTCCGCGTCCAAGAAACGCTACGCCAGATCCGCCACGTCCTCGGCGCCGAAAACGTCGACTTCAGCGTGATGACCCAGAATTTCGACCGTACTCAGGGCTATTTCGAAGGCTCGCGCCAGGTGCATCTCCCTGACGTGTATCCGCCGTTTCTTTTTCGCGAGGTTCACGGCAATCACGGCGTTGTGGCGTGCGAAGGCTCGATGTTTAAGAGCAAGTTTGCCAACGCGTTGACCACCATGATGATCGGCTCGCTTGGCCTGGCTTCGGCGGAAAACAAGTTGTCCGTCGCCTACGCAGGCGATGCCGGGCACATGGACGACCTCATCGAGTGGATGTGCTCGCGCTATACGCGCGAATCGCTGGTCATCACCCGCAGCCTTGAATCGCAGCAACTTCTTTCCGGCCTTGGGGTGCCGAACGAACTGGGCGCCGACACTGCCTGGACGTTCGAGCCACACCCGCCCGACTATGCCCGCAACACTTTGCGGAAAGCCGGCTGGGACGAAAAATCTCCAATCCTGGTGCTTTGCCCGATTCATCCCTTCGTCTGGCCAGTCCGCGCCTCGCTTGCCAAATACATCGCCGCTGCCAGCACCGGTGCTTACAAGGACAGCCAGTACCGCACCGTTTATTTTTTTGAGTCTGGCGCCGAAGTCGAGCGCAAGTTCAATCACTACATCGCCGGCTATGCGCAAGCGGCCAAAGCTTTTCTGCAGCGCCACAAAGTTTTTCCGATTCTTGTGGCGATGGAACGCCTCGACGCCGTCGCCTGCCGCGCCATCGAGAAAGAAATTCCCGGCACGCCGATTTTCACTTCGGACGATTACGACATGTTCGAACTGGTCGCCATTCTGCGCGCGTGCACCTACATGGTCTCTTCGCGGTATCACGGCATCGTCACCTGCATGCCCGCGGGGGTCGTTTCCGCCGGCGTCACCATGGACGAGCGCATCCGCAATCTGATGCGCGAGCGCGGCCACCAGCACCTGGTGCTCGATGTTGACGATCCCGACCTTGGCCCCAAACTCCTGGACGTGATGGAAAAACTTGTTGTCGAAGCCGATTCCATCCGCGATTCCATCGGCCGCACGGTCGTCTCGAATCTGAAAGCCATGTCGCGCATGGCTATTTTCTTCGAAGATGAACTCCGCAAAACGTATCCGGAATTTCCCCTGCGCAAGGGTGTGCTGAGCTGGGAAGACAACCTGCCGCCGTTCAGCGACAATCTTCGCAAGCTTGTGGAAGAATACGATTCCTCGCCCGCTGTTTTGGCGGCGGGCCGCTGAAGCCATGCCGAATTTTCTCGAAAACGCATTCGCGCAGTTGCAGCAGGCGTCCGGCCGCGTCGTGCTGCGCGAAATCCGCGGCGCTGATTTCGTCAGCGCCTCCGGTGCGGAGCTTCTTGAGCAAGTCGCCCGCGCCAGGGCGTATCTTCGTGGAGCGGGCCTGCAGGCCGGTGATCGTTGCGCGCTGCTGGGGCCCAACTCCATTCGGTGGGCAGCAATTGACCTTGCGTTAATGGCAGAAGGTGTCGTTGTTGTGCCACTCTATTCGCGCCAGGCTCCGGCTGAACTCGCGGCCATGATGAAGGACTGCACGCCGCGCCTGCTGATCGCGAGCGATGCCGCCATCGGCGAAAGCGTAGCGCAAGTCTGGCCGGAAGCGCCGCCGCGCGCCACCTTCGACGGACTTCTGCAAGCCGGATCTTCGCAAAAGGGAATTGGCGGCGCGCCGAATCCGCGCCAGGGCGAAGACCTCGTCACCATCATCTACACTTCCGGAACTTCCGGCGAACCCAAGGGCGTCTGCCTCAATACAAAAAATTTGGACCACATGCTTTCCTGCACCACTGGCTGGATGGACCGCCTCGACAAAGACACGCGCGAGCCGCTTCGCGTTTTCCAATACCTGCCCTTCAATTTCGCCGCGTCCTGGATCGTCATGATGTCCTGCCTCACCCGGGAAACGGTCCTCACTCTTTCCACCGACCTCAACAAGCTCGCCGACGAAATCCGCCTCTCCGCTCCCAACTATTTTTTCAACGTGCCCACGCTGCTCGAACGGGTAAAGCGCGGCGTCGAAGAAGCGCTCTCCAAGCGCGGGTCATTCATCCGGTCCATCTACAAAAATGGCTGCGGCGCCTGGCAAAAGCAAAACGACGGCAAGTCTACGGGCGGCCTGTGGCTTTTGGCTGCGCAAAAACTTGTCTTCGGCAAAATCCGCGAACGCTTCGGGCCCAATCTTCGCGGCTTGGTCTGCGGCTCCGCGCCGCTCGCTCCTGAAACCCAGGAATTTTTCGCCATGCTCGGCATTCCCATCTGGCAGGTCTATGGCCTTACGGAAACGTGCGGAATCTGCACCATGGACGATTCGCGCATCGCCTCCGAGCCCGGCCGCGTCGGCCAATCCGTCCCCGGCATCGCAATGAAAACCGGCGAAAACGAAGAGATCCTCGTCCGAGGCCCGAATATTTTTCCCGGCTACTGGAATCGCCCCGAAGAAACCGCGCGGGTCCTCGAAAACGGCTGGTTCCACACCGGCGATCAGGGGGAAGTGAATTCCCGAGGGAATTGGCGCATCAGCGGCCGCATCAAGAATTTGATCATTCTCAATTCCGGCCACAACATCGCGCCTGAACCCATCGAGGAAAAAATCGTTCAGCAGTTGCCGGGCGCGCAGCAGGTGGTGATTGTCGGCAACGGCCGCGGTTATCTCTGCGCTCTCATCACGGGCGGCGTTGAGTCTGGAGCCGCGCAAGCCGCTCTGGATGTGGTTAATTCCGAATTGCCGCACTACCGCCAGGTCCGGAATTTCGCGGTCCTTCAGGAAGTTTTCACTCCCGAAAACGCGCTTCTCACCGCCAACGGCAAACTGAAGAGGGATGCCATCAACAATCGTTTCCAGCAGGAAATCGATCGACTGTATAGCAAGCACGCGGTCGCCGCGGGAAATAACTCATGAAAAAACGCCGTCGCAACCTCCTCCCCGTAAAAGAATTCCGCGGCCAAGGCCTGCGCTGGGAATGGCGTGAAGGGGTCGTCGAACTCACTCTCGACCACGAACCGCTCAACGAAATCGGCACGTTGCTGCTTGGCGAGCTCGAACAGTTTGCCGCCGCCATCGACTCGCTGGCGCCGATCACCAGCGCATGCATCATCACGAGCGCCCGCCCCGGAGGGTTCAGCGTCGGCGGCGACCTGAAAGAGCTGTACAACAATGCGCTGCATCTGTCGCCGAAGAGGCGCGTCTCCGGCCTGCGAAAATTCATCGAGCGAATTCACAAAGTCGCCAACGCCATCGACGCCGCGCCATTCATTACCGTCGCCGCCGTTCACGGCCTCTGCATGGGCGGCGGCCTCGAACTGGCGCTTCTCTGCGATCTGATCGTCGCCGATAAAATGGCCCGCTTCGGATTTCCGGAACTTCGCCTGGGCTTCATTCCCGGCTTCGGCGGCATTCCCCGTCTCCGCCGCGATGTCGGCAACAGTTTCATCCGCGATCTGCTCTTCACCGGCCGCACCGCTAAAGCCGAAGCCGCGCACCAGGCCGGCCTGATCACGCATCTCGCGGGCGAAGGCCACGCTTTGCAGATCGCCCGCTCGATGGCCCAGCAAATCACGAAGTTCGATCCGGAAGCCCGCGTGGCCGCCAAGAGCTTCATCAAGCCCATCCCCTACAAGGAGCTCCGTCAGGAGATCGTCCTTTTCTGCAAACTCTTCAACCGTCCCGAAGTCATGGAATGCCTCCGCCGATTCGTTGAATCCGACGACCCGATGAAGCATTTGCCAATTGCTGCAAAATCGGAAAGCTCCGACTAACAGGATTTCTCCCAAACTAGTCCGGCGATTTCCTCCACTGCAGGGTTGTCATCGTGTGGTTCTCCGACGAGGATGGATGAAGGACCGCAGGCTAAAATCTCGCGCATTGTATGGGTTGAGATCCTTCGATGCGCAAACTACGCGCACCTCAGGATGACAACCGGTTGTGCAGTTTGCATGGGATGACAATCGGTGGTGCTGTTTGCATTAGAATAAAATGTTTTGCGTCTGAAATGCGAACAAAACTTCTTATTCTCCGAGCCCTCTGCGACTCCTCTGGGAACTCTGCGTTGAAATCCTTTCCTCTCCACGCCGCGCCGCACCGCTCCTCCCGTTTTCCTTCCATCCCCGGGAATGCTAAATTAAATGTGCATGCGCACCATCGAACAAACCACGCAGGAGATACTCGAACTCGCGACCCGGCAGTTCCAAGTCCCCGCGGGCTCCCTCGGGGCCGACGACGATTTTTACAAGAAGCTCGGCATTGACAGCCTGCAGGCCCTTGAAATGCTCTCTCGCCTGGAAAATCATTTCCACATCGAGCTGCCCGACTACGAAGTGCAGGGCGTCAGCGATTTCAAGACGCTCGCCCAGCGCATCCAAGCGCGCCTCTGATGCTCGATTTAAAAAAATATAATTCGGTAGGTGAAGCGCTTCGCGACGCTTTGGAGACCTGGCCCACCGAAGTCTGCCTGATCGAATCCGACCGCGGCGAAGAAAAACAGCGCCTCACCTATCGCAATTTCAAGGACAAAGCACTTCCCCTCGCGAAATCGCTGCAGGATCTGGCCATCGGCCCCGGCGACCGCGTTGCCATCATCATGACCAATCAGTCCAAGTGGCTGATTTCGGCGTACGCGATTTTCTTTTGCGGCGCCACGCTCGTGCCGCTCGATTTCAAACTCAAGCCCGAAGAGCAGTGGCAGCTACTGAAGCATTCCGGTGCGAAGGTTCTGATCACCGAATACGGCATCTGGCGCCAACTCAGCGGTTCTCCGGCGCGTTCTGCTGCCGCAAACGTGAAAACCGTTTTGGCCACCGAAGCGCCCGAAGGGGCGGACCTGGCGGGCGCCGAGCGCTGGGAAAACGTCAAAGGCGCAAATCCGCCCAGCTTCGTTCCACAAAAACGGCAGGACATCGCCTGCATCGTCTACTCTTCCGGCACCGGCGGCACTCCCAAGGGCTGCATGATGACGCACGAAAATTATCTCGAGCAGTGCATCGCGCTTACTTCGCTCTATCCCTTCTGGCCCGGCGTGCGTTACCTCAGCATTCTTCCCACGAATCACGCCATCGATTTCATGGTCGGCTTCTTTGGCCCGTTCACCTGCGGCGCGGCGGTCGTCCATCTCCGCACCCTGCGTCCCGAATACGTCCGAGAAGCCTTTCCCAAATACGAAATCACCTATGTCAGCCTGGTGCCGCTGGTCCTGAAAAACCTGCAAAAAGGCCTGCAGGCGCGTTTCGACGCGCTTCCCGATTCCAAGCGCAAAGCCCTCGATGCCATTCGCAGCATCAATCGCGCGCTCACCAAAGACCGCCCGCGCCCCTGGCTAAGCCGCAAACTCCTCGGCGAAGTCCACGCCGGATTCGGTGGCAATCTCGAAGCCATCATCGTCGGCGGCGCGTTCACCGAGCCGCAGGTGCTACAGTTTTTTTACGATTTGGGAATACCCGTCGCCAACGGTTACGGGCTCACCGAAGCCGGCACCGCCGTGACCGTCAACGATTTGAAGCCATTCCGCGCGGACACGGTTGGCAAGCCGCTCCCCGGCATGGAAGTCCAGATCCGCAATTCCGATAACGACGGTATCGGCGAAGTCACCGTCCGCAGCAAAACTGTCATGGCCGGATATCTAAACGAGCCCGAACTCACTGCGGAAACGATCGTGGACGGCTGGCTACGCACCGGCGACATGGGCCGCTTCGATTCCACCGGCCACTTGCAGCTTTTCGGCCGCAAGAAAAACATGATCGTGACCGAGGAAGGGAAGAACGTTTACGCCGAAGATGTCGAGCAAGCCTTCGAAGGTCTGCGGGTGAAAGAGTTCTGCGTCTTTGCGGCCAACTTCATCTGGCCTCAGCGCTCCATGCTCCAGGAAAAACTTCTCCTGGTCATCCACCTCGAACACGGCCAGGCCTTCACCTCCGAACTGAAATCCGAAATCTCCGCGCGCAACGCCTGGCTCGCGAATTACAAACGCGTCCACGGCCTGGTCATCTACCAGGAAGACTTCCCCCTGACCGCGTCGCTCAAAATCAAGCGCGCCGAACTTGCCCACCGTCTTTCCGCGTTAGATCGGGAGCAATCCATCCTGCCGATTTAGGCGCGAAACATGTAGAATGCCCAATCCGGCAAAACCGTGACCGATAAATTTCTAGCGATCGTCAATCCGGCGGCGGGCGGGGGACGCTCCGCAAAGCTCGCTGGAGCCCAACTCCGCAGCCTCAAGGCAAGAGGCCTGCGCGTGGATGCCATCGCTTCCATGGGCCCGGGCCACGCCGTCCAACTCGCTCGCGAAGCCTACGATCAGGGCTACCGCCGCTTCCTTGCCGTCGGCGGCGACGGGACCGCCCACGAAATTATAAACGGCATATTCTTCCGCGAAGGCCAAACCGACTGCGTGGAACTTGGGTTTCTTCCCTTGGGCACCGGCAATTCTTTCTTGCGCGATTTCACCGACAAGGGCGCCGAATCTTCGGTCGCAGCGCTTCTTGCCGGACGCAAGCGTCGGGTGGATGTTCTTCGCCTATCTCACGCTACCGGTACTCTCTATTCGTTCAATTTGATCAGCATCGGCTTCACCGCCGACGTCGGCGCCCTCGCCAACCGCCGCTTCAAGGCGTTCGGGCATCTTGGCTATCTCCTCGGCGTCTTCGTGCGCGTGCTGCAGCTCAAGCGCCGTGCCTTCAAGCTCCGCAGCGACGACGAGACCGCCTGGGACGACCGCCGCTGCCTCTTCCTCACCTTCAACAACAGCAAATTCACCGGCGGCACCATGATGATTGCACCAACCGCCGATCCGAGCAGCGGCTACATTGAATTCGTACGCTGGGGCCCGATCGGTCGTTTCGGCCTGCTGAAAATGCTGCCGCGCCTTTACGACGGC
>DATLVJ010000705.1:0-3899 GCA_035577585.1 Candidatus Limnocylindrales bacterium | reverse complement strand
ACTCCTGGACGTCCACAAAAACCGGGACGGCTCCCGTGCGGGAGATAGCGCCCGCAGTGGCGAAGAACGTATAGGGTGTGGTCAGGACCTCGTCGCCGGGATGGATGTCGAGCGCCATCAGTGCAAGAGACAACGCATCCGATCCCGAGGCGCAACCGACGGCGTGTTCGGCCTCGCAATACGATGCGATTTCCGCCTCGAACTTTTTCACGTCCTCACCGAGGATGAACTTCTGTGAGTCGATCACGCGCACAACTTCGGTCAGGACTTCGTCTCTGATTTGCTTATGCTGGGCCGAAAGATCCAGCAATGGGATTTGCTTGACGCTTACTGTGCTCACGTTCTTTCTCCTTCGCTAGGCTCTTTCAGGTTGAATCTGCTGTCCGGATTTGACGTAGCTGGCGCCGCACGCATGGCACTTGCTCGTGTCAGCGGCCGCGCCGCCGAATTCGAGGGCAATACCGCAAGCGCATATCCAGCCCCGCTGCCGGGCCGGGTTTCCATAGACCAAAGCGTAGTCGGGGATGTCACGCGTTACAACCGAGCCGGCGCCTACGAAGGCGTACCGGCCGATTGTGGTTCCGCAAACGACCGTGCAATTAGCTCCCAAAGAAGCTCCCTTACGAACCAGGGTGGTCTTGTACTCGTCCTTTCGGACGACGTGGCTGCGAGGATTCAAAACATTGGTGAAGACCATGGAGGGCCCACAAAACACATCGTCCTCCAGGATGCAACCGGTATAGACCGAGACGTTATTCTGAATTTTCACATTATCGCCAACCACAACGTCGGGTGAGATGACGACATTCTGACCGATGTTGCAGCGCGCACCGATCCGTGAATTCTTCATGACATGAGAGAAATGCCAGATCTTTGTGCCAGCTCCGATCGAGCAAGGCTCGTCGACGTAACTGGATTCATGCAGAAAATAACTTGGCTGCTCCATAGCTCCACTCACCCTGTGCTTGGGTCATGTTCTCCCGAAGCGATCCGGACGGAAAAAAGCGGTACAGGCTGAATATTAGCACCTGGATGACCAAAAAGCCGTACGAAGCTCCTTTGACAGCCGCCTCATGCATGCCAGGTTCCGCCCAACCAGCTCGAAAACTCCGGCGGCAATAGGAAATTGGCACGGGGCTCTGCTTTTTTGGCAGACTTTCGGAGGGTCGGGTGCCAGCCGCCAGGAAGCATGGCCACCCCGCCAGCCTGATATCCTCGTACTCGAAAAGCCGGGAACCAAGGAAAATATTTGGGAAACTGCTCCGCGATCTGAATCTAAATGACACAATATAAACAGTTTGTTGACTTATGATTTTTGGCGAGTCGATTGCGTAGTAGTATGCAAAGTCAGGGTTTTAAGGCGACAATAGTAACAATAGAAAGGTACAAGATCGAATGGTGACTTCGGGCAACGAACGGCGGATCGCTCCTAAGCCAGCGGATGGCGAAGCGGGCCAGATGCCGTTAGACCACTACTTGCGGATCATCATGCACCGCAAATGGCTGGCCCTCGGCGTTTGGCTGTTGGTAACCGTGGGCACGTTTGTTGTGAGCTGGCGGCTACCGGACACATACACCTCGGAAACCGTCATCCTGGTAGATCCGCAGAAAGTCCCGGAGGCCTACGTGAAGGCGACTGTGACCGGGGATATCCGCAATCGCCTGGGCACTTTGTCTCAACAGATCTTGAGCGCTACGCGGCTGCAAAAAATTATCGATACGCTCAATCTCTATCCCGAAGAACGAAAGCGAGGGATGGCTCGCGAAGACATCATCACTCTGATGCGGTCGGACATCTTCGTCCGGGTAGTGAGCGAGTTCGGATCCAATCAAGATTTGCAGGCGTTCCGGATCACCTACAGCGGAAGAGAACCGCGGCTGGTGGCGCAAGTTACCAATCAACTGGCCAATTTGTTTATTGAAGAGAACCTGAAAGCCCGTCAGGACCAGGCGCAGGGGACAACCGACTTTCTCGAAAACCGGTTGCAGGAAGCCCGCAAAAAACTGGAAGAGCAAGAAACCAGAGTGAAGGATTTCAGATTGAAGCATGTGGGGGAGATGCCGGAGCAGCAAACGGCCGACCTGCAGCTTCTAGGTCAAGTGCAATCGCAATTGCAACTGGAATCAGATGCGGTAGCTCGAGCGGAGCAGCAGAAGAGCTACATTCAGTCGATGATGGCGCAAGCCACGCCCGTCGTCGATCTGGATGATGGAGGGCAAACGAGTTCGGCTGCCGCCGTTACAAAAGCGCCGAGCGCACCCAAGCCGCTAGTCGTGGCCAAGGCGAAGCTGGCGGAACTCTTGTCTCATTATGGCGAACAACATCCCGATGTAAAACGGCTCCAGAGGCAGATCGAGGACGAAGAGGCGAGAGAGGCGAAGCAGAGGCAGGAAGCTCCGGCACCTGCCGATGATGCACAGCCAGCGCGGGCGGAATCGCCCAAGCGGCCGGTGACGCCTCCGGTGCGCCATTTTAACCCGGTGCTCCAGTCAGAATTATCGGCGCTCGATGCCGAGATTGTGAAACGTAAGGCCGAACAACAGCGCTTGACCTCTCTGGTGGCGACGTATCGGTCCAAGCTGGACGCCATTCCAGTGCGGGAGCAGGAGTTCGCGGCCCTGCAGAGAGATTATGAAATTTCCAAGAAGGACTACGACAGCCTTCAGGAAAAGCATCTTCTAGCTCAAACCGCAACACAGCTCGAATTCCGTCAGAAGGGCGAGAAGTTCGAGATTATCGACCCGGCTCAGCCTGCGGAGAGGCCCGCACGACCTAATCGCCTGCTGATCAATCTGGCTGGGACGTTTGGAGGTCTGGTTCTCGGCCTGATGCTGGCGACCGCGAAGGAGTTCTTCGCAGCGTCCATTACGGTACCCCAAGACATCGCAGCGGTATGCAGCCTGGCGGTATTGGGAGTGATTCCAGTGATCCTGACGCATGCCGACCAGCGTCTCCGGAGGAAGAGATTAGTGTTCGCAGCCGCAACTTTTGTGGTGGCAGCCCTGGCCGGCGGGGCGATTTTCCTGTATCGCTACCGCACGTTAGTTTAGGGAACGCGAGGCAACCTGAATTGATCACAATGGCACGTAACCCACGAACCCTGGCTTTGTCTAGGCCTGGCGCACCCCAAGGAGCAGACAATCTGTCTCATGCCGGGGAACAGATTGGCACTAGCCCATTTGGAATCAGGATGAATGAAACGTGGCATCACACGTGCGAGAGCAAACGCATCATGGCACCACGTAAGTTTGATGGTCCAGGGAAGAACTCTGGCGCTGCATTGGCAAATCTATGAATAAGAGAGCATCCAATATATGAGCCGACTTTATGACGCCTTAAAGGAGGCGGGCCATTTCCGTCAGGGTGTGGAAGGAAGAGCCGGCGAGAACGTCTGGGATGAACTAGGGCTCAAAGGCAGGGAGATTGGCTCGGCCCTGCACGATCCCGACGTGAGCGATACCGGCGCATCGGCGCCGGGTCCGGCAGACGAGGCAGATGCCTTGATTCCCCAAAAGAGCTTTCTTGATGCAGAGTCCGCGCCGCCGTATGGAGAGCTGGGAATTACGATCGCAGCTTCTTTGAATCGAAAGGCGCGGCTGATGCCTCACGCCGTCGATCCCTCGATCGCGGAGCATTATCGCAGGCTGCGCACGAAGATCCTGCAGCAACAGGCAGAGAGACCGTTCCGAAGTCTGGTCGTGACCAGTGCCAATCCGCAGGAAGGCAAGACGGTGACCGTTCTGAATCTGGGAATGAGCTTCGCCATGCTGCCTTCGTTCAAGGTGCTGGTCGTTGATGGAGACTTGCGACAAGGGAAGTTGGAACAATGGTTGGGAGTGGACAATAGCCACCCAGGATTGAGCAATCTGATTGACGGCTCGGCTGAATTGGAAGATGT
>DATLVJ010000704.1:0-5368 GCA_035577585.1 Candidatus Limnocylindrales bacterium | reverse complement strand
CAGATTCGGCTGAATCCACGTTCCATCACCATCCACAATTCCAAACCTGTCCGCGTCCCCATCCGTCGCCAACCCAACCTTCGCGCCGCCCTCCTTCACCGCTTTTCCCAGCGGCGCCAGATTCTTCTCATCCACGTCCGGCCCGCTCCCGCCAAACAAACAATCCCGCTCAGTCCGCCGCGCCGTCACCGAAATCCCGTGATCCGCCAGCGACTTGTCCAGGTATCCGGCCCCCGCGCCGTGCAGCGCGTCCGTCACAATCTTGATATTCGCCTTCTGAATCACCTCAAACCGTACCAACTCCTTTAGCCGCTTCAAATACTCGGCTTTCAGATTGACTGTTTCTCCCGCATCTTTCTTCGCGTGCCCATCCTGCGAAGCGTTCCCCGCGCTCGCTCCTTCTTTCGCCAGAATCCGCGCCACCCGCGATTCAATATCCTTCGTTACTTCCGGCAGCGCCGGCCCCGCATCCGCGCTCGAATACTTCAGCCCGTGATACTGCGCCGGATTATGGCTCGCAGTGAAATTAATCGCCCCATCCAGCTTCCGCCGCTGAATTTCAAAAGCAATCGCCGGCGTCGGCGTAAACGTCTCGCACAGCAGCGTGTGTATCCCATGCTCCTGCAAAATCCTCACCGCCAGCCCCGAAAATTCCTCCGAATAAAACCGCGTGTCGTACCCCACCAGCACTGTCGGCCGCTTCTTCTTCTCCGTCAATTGCTCCGCAATCGCCCGCACCGCCAGCCGCACATTCGCAAACGTAAAATCATCCGCAATCAACCCCCGCCACCCGCTAGTTCCAAACTTTATCGGCGAAACAATCTGTGTAGTAGCCATAGTCCCCACATTCTACCGTCACTCTCGCAATCCTTGTAGGGGCCGGGCTCGCCCGGCCCTCTTGGGGTTCCCTGTGGCACAGCCACTCCTGGCTGTGCTCTTCGATCTATCCAACTTCACACGGCCCTTGAACTTGAGGGTGCCCCATCCTTCGCATCTTTTGCGAAGGGTGGGCTCTTACCATCCAATGTCACCCATCTTCTTTCTCTTTTTCCTCTTCTTCTCTGCGTACTCTGCGCTCTCCGCGCCCTCTGCGTTATCTTTCCTCTCTCTTCTCCGTGTAAAACTAAATTCCGCTACAATCATTCCGCGCTCACCATGCCAACCACCACCGAATTCCGCCTCGTCCTCGTAACCTGCCCCACACTCCCCGAAGCCCGCAAAATCTCCCGCTCCCTCCTCCAAAAACACCTCGCCGCCTGCGTCAACATCCAAATCTCCCCTGTCGAATCGATCTATCACTGGAAGGGAAAAATCGAAACCGCCCGCGAACATCTCCTACTGATTAAAACCACCACCCGCTGCCTAAAATCCCTCGAAAAGGAAGTCCTCCGCCTCCACTCCTACGACACCCCCGAATTCCTGGTTCTATCCATCTCGAGTGGCTCAGAGCCCTACCTCCGCTGGCTCTCCTGCTCTTGCAATTAAGAATGGCCGATTTCTCGATCGGCCATTCTCGCTTTTTCTTGATTTGGTTTTGAGCTGTCATCCCGACCGGAGTGGCCGGTTTTCTCTTGCGCACCGTCTGCGGTGCGCCGGCCACGGAGCGGAGGGACCACGGCAACCCTCCAACTCACTCAGAAATCCCAGTGCAAGCAAATCCCACTAGAACAACGCCGCATCAAACTTCTCACACGTACAGCAACGCCTGATCCAAATCCGCAATAATATCTTCCACATCCTCAATCCCCACGCTCAACCGCACCAGGCTATCCGTAATCCCCACCCGATCCCGCACTTCCTTCGGCATCGAAGCGTGCGTCATCTGCGCCGGAAGCGATATCAGCGACTCCACTCCGCCCAAACTCTCCGCCAGCGCGCAAATCTTCACCTGGTTCAAAAACCGCCGCGCCGCTCCTTCATCTCCCAAATCAAACGCGATCATTGCCCCAGGTCCCTTCTGCTGCTTCCTCGCCAGCTCATGCTGCGGATGCGTCGCCAGCCCCGGATAAAACACCTTCCGCACCTTTGGATGCGCATCCAGGTGCCGCGCCACCGCCAACCCATTCGCGTTGTGCTGCAGCATCCGCACCGCCAGCGTCTTCAGCCCGCGCGAAACCAGAAAGCAATCCATCGGCGCCAGCCCCGCCCCCGACGATCGCTGCAGAAAATAAATCCGCTCCGCATCGTCAGGCCGCGTCAGCACCACCGCCCCGCCCGTCGCATCGCTGTGCCCGTTCATATACTTCGTCATCGAGTGCACCACAATGTGCGCCCCCAACTCGATCGGCCTCTGCAGATACGGCGTCATGAATGTGTTGTCCACCACTAACGTCGTTCGCCGCTCGTTCGCCAGTTTTGCCATCGCGGCTATGTCCGTAATCCGCAACGTGGGGTTTGTCGGCGTCTCGATGTACAGCATCTTGGTGTTCGGCCTCATCGCTCCCAGCACCACCGCCGGGTCCGTCGTGTCCACAAAACTGAATTCCAATCCAAAATGCACCAGCAATTGCGTCGATAACCGGTAAACCCCGCCATACACCGCTTCCGACAAGACCACGTGATCTCCTGGCCTCAACAACCGGAACACCGCGTCAATCCCCGCCATTCCAGAAGTGAACACATACGCAGCGTGCCCGCCTTCCAACTTCGCCACCGTCCGCTCCAGCGCCTTCCGATTCGGATGATTCGTCCGCGCGTAATCGTATCCGCCCTTCGATTTTCCCAACTCCTCATACACATATGTCGACGTCTGATAAATCGGCGCGACCACCGCACCTGTCGTTGGATCCGGCTCCTGGCCCACATGAATTGCGTTCGTGGCAAATCCCATGTCTTCTCCTCAGTTTTCCCAACACTCCGTAACCCCTCATACTTACAAGACCCGGCACAGCGAGTCAAATTTTCCATTCGTCCCGCGCGTGAATCATTTCAACAACTTACCCGGACTTTCCCGTTCTGTTTCCCATTTCTTTAACCAACTTGACCCGCGCGCCTTTTCCAGCCAACATATTCAGGAAACAGCCATGCAACTTCCCAGGTTCTCTCGCTCAGCTTCTCTCGCATTGCTCTTCCTCGCCGCGTGCGTTTCCGTGCATGCTCAGCAAACAGCGCCTCCCAAAGAATCATCCGCTCCCGCGCAGATTCCTCGTCTCACCATTGAAATCACCGGTGGTGATGCCGACAAGCCCATCGAAAATGCCAGTGTCTATCTCAAAACTCAGCAAGATCGCTTAATTAAGGACAAAAAAACGGAAGTCAACGTCAAGACCAACATGCAAGGCATTGCCCATGTTCCACAACCTCCCACCGGCCGCGTCCTCATTCAGGTTGTCGCCGAAGGTTGGAAATCCTTCGGCCATTGGTACGACATCACCGATTCCAGGCAAGTCGTAAAGATTCATCTTGATCGCCCGCCGAAGTGGTACTAAAGTCCGCTCAGCTCATCATCAATAATGTTTCACGCGAGTGTTCCACGCGCGTTCTCTCTTCTCATCTCATCCACTGCAAAACTTTTCTTCTTTAAACTTTCCACCGCCCAAAAGTTTTGTGCTTTTCTGCCAACATCTCTGTGTCTTCCGTTAGTCCATCGCGAAATTATTCCTCGCTCGCTCTTTTATTCCCACGGATTGCACCAAAATTGTGCAATCCGTATCATCGTGTTGAATTTTGCGGAGTTAGCCCCGCAACCGCCTCGGCTTTCCACAAGGTTATCAACATTCATGTGCAAAACTTCATCGCACAGAAATAATTCTTGCTGCACTTCGGCATTCTTCGTGCTACAACTCCGCCCGTTTCTCTTTTGACCCCTTCCATTCCCAATGCTACATTCTTACTGCGAGTTCGACTCGATTTTTGCCGATGACTTCTCACGGATAAACGATAAATTGTCATCCAGAGGGCATCTGATGAGGATGTCCGAAGGATCTCAGCTTCAAATATTTCCGTAAATTCCAGTTTGGCAGTCAGTTTTTATGGCAGGAACGTATCAATCGCAACCCTTCTATGCCAGACACTTACGACGGTCCGTTCTCTCTTTTGCGCATGTTCTGGGGCAACCTCACCGCTCGCCCCCTTCGTTGCGCTCTCAGCATCCTAGCCATCTCCATCCAGGTAGTTCTGGTTCTGATGATCGTCGGTCTCACCAGCGGTGTCGTCGCCGAATGGGGCAAACGCGTCGAAGGCGTTGGCGCTGATCTTCTTGTCCAGCCCCCCAACTCCTCCATCTTTTTCGCGTTCTCCAGCGCCGTAATGGCCGAATCCCTCGGCGACCAGATCGCCAAGCTTCCCGCCGTCGACGAAGCCGCTCCCACCCTCATCCTCTCCGATTCCAAAACTCTCATCATCGTCTACGGCATTGATTACAAACGCTTCAACGCCCTCAGCCAGGGTTTCATTTTCCGTGCCGGCCGTCCCTTCCAGGCCCCCGATGAAGCCCTGGCCGACGACATCATCGCCCAGACCCGCCACCTCAAAGTCGGCGACACCGTCACCCTCGTCAATCACACCTTCACCATTTCCGGCATTGTCGCCCACGGCAAGGGCGCTCGTTTCTTCATCCCTCTCAAAACCGGACAGGACATCATCGGCGCCGATAATCACATCTCCATGGTTTTTGTCCGCAGCAAAGGTGACACCGAAGCCGCCCGCGCCGAAATCCTCAAACTCGATCCGCAGAACCGCATTCGCTCCATGTCCGAATATGTTTCACTCATGAACTCCTCCAACCTTCCCGAATTGAAACCTTTTATCAAAACCATGGTTGGCCTCGGCATCGTCATCAGCTTTCTCGTCGTTCTCATGAACATGCACACAATGATTCTTGAGCGCACCCGCGAAATTGGCATTCTCAAAGCCCTCGGTTTCTCCCGCATCGACGTTGTCAAAATGCTACTCGGCGAAACTCTCTTCCTCACCATCGCCGGCAGCGCACTTGGCATTGGCATCACTTTCCTAACTGAAGCCATCCTCAAGCAAACCAATCCCGGCCTCTCCATCCTTCTCACTCCCGGCTGGGTCGTTGGCTCCGTCGGCCTCGCCATCATCGGCGCCTCCCTCGGCGCCACCGTCCCCGCCCTCCGCGCATCCAGCGTCGATCCCGTTGAAGCCCTCGCCTACGAATAGGCTCCAGGCAGAGCCAGGTTCAGCCGCTACTCTTGCATTGGTCTCTCTCTTTTTCTGTCATCCCGACCGGAGTGGCCGGCTTTTTCTTCCGCGCCGTCCGCGGCGCGCCGGCCACGAAGCGGAGGGACCGTGGCAACACGCACTCCTAATCTCGGCTCGATGGGGTCATCACACCATTCTTGCTTCCTGCTGACTGTTCGCCGCTATCTGTTCGATCTCTCCCCTCACACCCGCGGCGCCCTCTCCT
>DATLVJ010000703.1:0-2245 GCA_035577585.1 Candidatus Limnocylindrales bacterium | reverse complement strand
TCTTCCGCGAAAACACCGAAGGTCTCTACGTCGGCATGGGCGGGTTCTTCAAGAAGGACACCTCCGAGGAAATCGCCACCCAAGAAGACGTCAACTCCCGAAAGGGCGTCGAGCGCATCATCCGCCACGCCTTTGAATTCGCCCGCAATCATACCGCCGGTAGCGCCGGCTTCCAGCCGGCAAGCGCCACCTCGAAGCCGCTCCGTGTGTGCATGTCCGACAAGTCCAATGCCATGACCTACGCAGGCGATCTCTGGCAGCGCGTCTTCAAATCCGTCCGCGCCGAATACCCCGACGTCGATTCCCGCCACCTCTTCATCGACACGCTCGCCATGGAACTCGTCCGCGATCCCCGCCAGTTCGACGTCATCGTCACCAACAATCTGTTCGGCGACATCATCAGCGACCTGGCCGCTCAACTCGCCGGCGGACTCGGCCTCGCTCCCTCCGCTAACATCCATCCCGGCCGCACCTCGCTCTTCGAGCCGGTCCACGGCTCCGCCCCCAACATCGCCGGGAAGGGAATTGCCAATCCCTTCGGCTCCGTTCTAACCGCTGGGCTGTTACTGGAATTTCTAGGCTGGAACGACGAAGCTCACGCGCTCAAACAATCCGTAAAATCCGCCCTCAACGACAACAGCACCACCCCCGACCTCGGCGGCTCCAAATCCACCGCCGAAGTTTCCGACTACCTCACAAACCACATCTCCAAACATTCAAGTAACACTTGAACCCTAATTTCTGCTCTTATAGGGTCCGCCGACCGTGGCGGCCGCTCTTCTCAGCGGCCTCTGCGTCTTCTCTGCGAACTCTGCGTTAAGTCCCCTCTTATCTCTTTTTCACCGCCCACGCAATAATCACGCCCATCAAAAATCCCCCGATGTGCGCCCACCATGCCACTCCCCCCGCCGTCGCCATCCCCAAACCACTGATCCCTGCCACAAACTGCAACGCAAACCAATACCCTAAAATCAAAATCGCCGGCACCGGTATCAGAAAAATAAAAAAGAACGTCAGTATCCTGTGACTCGGGAACATCACCGCGTACGCACCCATCACCCCGCTGATCGCCCCGCTGGCCCCCAACGCCGGAATCCCCGAACCCCAGTTGAACAACACATGAATCAACCCCGACCCGATCCCGCACAAAAGATAAAAAAACAAATACCCGATATGCCCGAACGCATCCTCCACATTGTCCCCGAAGATATAAAGGAACAGCATATTCCCAAGCAGGTGCATCAACCCGCCATGCAGAAACATGCTGCTGAATAAAGGATCGAGCGCCACGCTGGCCGGCGCATGCCCCGCCAGAAACGCCGGAATCCGCGCGGGGATAGTGGCATTCGCCAGCAGAAACGCCTTAGCCGCATGCGGCGACAATGTAATCTGGTACAAAAACACCAGCACGTTCGCCGAAATCAGCATCACATTAACGAAAGGGAAGCTCTTGGTTGGATTGATATCCTTCAGCGGAATCATTCCGCCAGTGTACCGTGCCTGACCCCTTTTGAGTGCGAGAGCAAAGCTCTCGCTTTTACGGCGTCAGTCCTCGCCATAAACTCAAAATCGGAGAAATGTTTTGGCTGCTCAACAGCGGAGGCTCCGCCTCCGCACTCAAAATAAGTGATTCGTATAGTCCGTCAATGTACTGAGCCCCACCGGAGCTCTTCAATCAGCGCCGGAGGCGCGGCAGAAATTAGCCCAGCGCGTGAGCGCTGGGTTCGGAAAAGGGAAGGAGCGCAAGCCCCGGAGGGGCGGCACATTCCTTATCCTGCTGTTTTGGAAACGGAGAGCGACGTCGTGCAAACCGTCACTCTCGCGCCTCGCGCATCCGGTCGCGCCACTTCAAAAACCTTCAAGTATTACTTTCAATGTCGGCGCGCCGACATTTTTCCGCCAGGCTATCGATACTCCTCGCAGAACCTTGGTCCATCTCGCCCTAGCAGTTGGCAACCCCGCCGAATCTCTTCGTGGATCACCCTGCAAGAGTTCTCGTCCCGGCAACCCTCTCGGTTTCCCGGCGCAACTTGCCGGCATTGCCGTTCCAACTCCTCCGCTCTCTCCTGCCCAATCGATCGATTGCAAGCCCGCCCGTGTCCATGTCCTTCGCCATGCCCCTCGCCACGTGCCATCGCCACAAAATCCGCACGGCATCCATGGTCCACCCAGATCCCGCGCTCGTCGGCTCCCCACGAATACCCCTCCCGGCAAGGCGCCCCGCTCCGCTGTTTCACCAGCTGCA
>DATLVJ010000702.1:0-4036 GCA_035577585.1 Candidatus Limnocylindrales bacterium | reverse complement strand
TTTTTCGGGAGAGTATTGAGTGCCCTGGGCCGACGGGAACGAAGAATGAATCCGGTCGTTGCGATTGCGACTAGCACGACTGCCAAATAAATGGACCAACGAACCTTACGGTTTAAAAGCACTGAGGTTGGGGAGCTTTTTGGCACGACTGAAGCCGGGCCTTGACCAATACTATCGATGATGGAAATTGAAGCCTCAGGCCCTGTGCTGACTGGGGCGGTGAATCGATAGCCCTTTCCGGGAATGGTACGAAGGAAGCGTGGATTATCCGGGTCCTCCTTGAGGGCTTGGCGGGCCTTTCGGACGGCGGTGTTGATGCTGTTGTCAGCGTCGACGAAGACATCTTTGCCCCAGATGGCGAGGAGGATTTCCTCGCGGGAGACGAGCCGGTCGCGGTTTTCAGCGAGCAGGAAAAGGAGTTGCAGGGGAATACGTTCGAGTTTGACCAGGTGACCAGCCCTGCGGAGCTCGAAGGAGCGCTGGTCGAGTTCGAAATCTTCAAATCGTATGGTTTCGTGGGGCATGGTCGATAAACGTGGGGACGCCCAATTCTACGTTTTCGTGGGGCGGAGACAAAGCGTTGATTCGGGGGATCCTTCCAGGAGGGTGAAGAGGGGCAGCCGAAGGAATCGAATTAAGAATAAGAAAAGAAGAGATTTCGGGGTTCAGGGAATCTACACGAGAACTTCAGACCGGCTCCATTGTCTAGGAACGGCATTGCGTTGAGTATGGCCGCTCCCGCGGTTCGACCGGCGGGAAATCGAAGAGGAGGCTGGCCATGAAAAGTTTTGTGTGGAAGGTGATGGTTGCAGGAGTATTTCTGGTGGGATTTCTCAGTGTTGGGGCGAGAGCACAGGGCAATGACAACGATGGATGCAGCAATGCGACGCTCAGGGGGGACTATGCGTTTACGGTCTCCGGGACAATCTGGATGACAGATCCCGAAGGCGCCCTAGAGGAAGTGCAACGCGGTGGTATCGCCATGACACATTTTGATGGAATCGGCGGCCTGTCCCAGGTCGATTTTGTGATGTCGGGTCACAGCAATTTGCCGGCGCCTCCGACTCCTCCTACCGATCCCGTCACAGGTTTCCATATCATGGAGACCGGGACCTACAAGGTGTACTCCGATTGCACGGGGACGTTTACAATTAACAGCCCCGGCACCACCATTACTGTGAAATTTGTCCTCAGCAATCAGGGAAGGGCGATTCATACGATCGTGACGTCGCTTATCCTCCCGTTAGGGCCGGTGACGGCACTGATTCACTCCGAGGGCCATAAGCTGGGGGTAATTCAGGACCAGTTGAATTAGGTTTTGAGCAGCGAGCGGTTGAACACTGAGAACAGTGATGGGGCGCGAGCACAGGTAAAAGTGGAGTGATCGCGCCCAGTGAATTCGACGAACAGCAGCCGGTTACCGCACCTGCTCACGAGGCAGAGGCCCTACCCATCTTTGGCATTCGGCTCCGAACCGAAACTTCTACCACGCTTGTGACACTCTATTTCTGGCCGCAACACCATACCCAACACTGGTGCGGTGAACCCCCTCTTGAGACAACTCTTCTCGTGACAGTTCTGACTTAACATTGAGTCCTGATTTGTCAGATAGCTTCTCGTCTGTAACTTAGATTTTGAGTTGCCCCATATCTGCAATGCTTGCCGCATCAGACGATACGGTCGTCCGCTCGAATTCCGTTGGCGACAGATATCCGAGGGCTGAATGCAATCGCTTTTGATTGTAATAGCGCTCGATGAACTCCGCGATGTGAAGGCGAAGATCCTCAAGGTCCTTATACTCTTTCGTGTTAATTTCCTCCGGTTTTAGCGTTCGAAAGAAGCGCTCGCAGTTTCCGTTATCGTAAGGACGGCCCAGCCTGCTAACGCTTGGTATCACTCCGTGATTCCGCAAGGTGCGTAAATACTCGGCATGCGCGTACTGCACACCACGATCTGAATGGTGAACCAAACCGGTAACCGGACTTCGGCTTTCAAGAGCCATGTCCAACGCCGCCAGCGGTAATCGTGCGGTCAGAGTTCTGTCCAGGCTCCAGCCAACGACTTTTAGAGAGAGCTTGTCGAGCACAACTGCAAGATAAACGAATTCGCGCTTTAATCGGACGAACGTGATATCTGCTACCCAGACCTGGTTCGGCCCAGTCAGCTTCAACCGATTGGCTAGATTTACATAAATCTCGCCGTGGTCACGTTGCCCAGTTAAGTTATCAAGGGACAGTTGCAGTTCTGTACCTACGAGATTGTCTTCGCGGATGAGTCGCGCCACTCGTTTGTGATTCACAGCCATTCCTTGGCGCCGCAACTCGGCTGTTATCCGCCGATAGCCGTAACGCCCTTGATGTTCGAGCGCAATTCTCTGCACCTCAGATCGTACGCCCATTTCTTCTTCCCAAGGATCTTGAGCACGCAGGTAGCGGTAAAATGCGGCTCTGCTTATGCCGGCCAGCAAACACATCCGCTCAATGCCTAAACCGCCTTGCAGGGACATTACGTCCCGGATGTGGTCGTAGATGCCAGCTCGCCAGACCCGCTGGTCCCGCGGCGTCCGGCCTCGATTTTCTGCAAGGCGCCTCTGAAAAAATCCACATCCAAGGCCTGCTTGGCAACCAAACGCTTCAGCTCGTGCACCTCCTTTCGAAGCCTCGATTCGCGGGACTTCTCCGGTATTGGTTCACCTTCTGACGCAGTTCGCTGACTCTCTTCGTGCCACCTATATAAGGTCTGCCGCGGGACACCAAGTTCTTTTGCCAGCCACCAGATGTTTTCACAGCATTTGAATCGCTCGATTGCCATCTGGTGGAAGCTTTCCGGGTACCGCCACCTTCGCTTGTTAATCATTTATGGAGAACCTACCTTTCTCCATAAAGTGTAACGATGGCAATTTGTCTCAGTTAGGGGTTCACTACAGTTTCCTCTTCAGGGTTCTCATGACATCAACTAGGCGCGCGTCGCGCGATGGTTTAGCAAATTCCCGATTCCACACGCGAGGGCGCTCCCCCACTCTTCGACACGATCACCCGGATATGCAACGAGGCCGGTTTCTCTCCCCGGGTTGAGAATCAACCGAACATGATGCAGACAGTGCTTTCGCTTGTGGAAGCGGAGCAGAGTGTCTCCATAGTTCTTGCGTGTGTCAGAAACCTTCGCTCGGACGGCGTGCGGTTCTATCGTTTGCAACCCGATGAAGCGAGAGTCGCACTAGTGGCAGCCTGGAAGAAGGAGACTCCCTCGGCTGCCCTTCGTGCTTTTCTCGAACTGGTTAACGCGAAGGCCTCGCTGATTCGGAAGAAATCCGAAATCCACTGACTGATCGCCGGAGACCTTATCCGCGATTACTTCGCGGCGGGCGGCAGGAGCTTTTCGTCGATCAGGGACTGCAACCCGTTACGGAACGAGTCCTCGGTGTCCATCGTCCTTGTGAACCCGGCCTGGCGCAGCTTGATCGTGCTCACGAAGGCTCGAGGTCCTGCCGGGGCGCCGTAGGCGAACGCGAAGTCCACGTGCTGATCCCCTTGGCCAACCAACTGCCTCAGGTTCCGCGAGCGAAGATCGTACTTCGCGACGATCTGGTCCCAGACATCCGCGTTTTTCTCGAGGTACGCTGCCACGCTCGTTGGCATGTCCGGTCCGGTTTCGACACCCAGGGTTTCGGCCAGGGCCGGCCACAGATTGCGCCACTCGAATACGTCGCCGTTAGTGATGTTGAACGCCTTGTTCGCCGCCTGGGGTGATTGCGCAGCCCAGACCATCACGTCCGCGACGAGGTCTGCATCGGCGGCTTCCCAGACGAACGACGGACCGCCAGGAAAACCGAACGGTTCACCCTTCTCGCGGCGAATTGCCGCGTAGGCCCCGATAGCAGGAAGAACATTCAACGCGCCTGGGGTCGGCCCGATGACGAGCTGCGGACGCAGCGCCGTGTAGTTGAATCCGTGCCTGGCCCCCATCTCTCTCACGTAATCTTGGTGGTCAAAGAAGAAGTTATCGTGGTCCTTATGTGCATCACGTTCGCGGGCCG
>DATLVJ010000701.1:0-2074 GCA_035577585.1 Candidatus Limnocylindrales bacterium | reverse complement strand
ATGTGGACCCAAGGCCTTACACGCCACACTTGCGCCAGAAAAATGGCAGGGTGAACGCCTTTGGGTTGTAGCTCTCCATGGAGAAGTTCAGCACCAATCGGACAAGTGCGGAGCCCTCAAGCGTGAGATAATCGGCGAAGTTTTTATGGGCCAAAAAGAAAAGTCTTGATCCGTACCCGAATAGGGCGTAAGATTGAGCAGTTTTTGCTGTACAATAATAGGTGACGGCCTGATCTCCGTCATTGGATTCCTGGAAGCCGTTGGTGACTCGACCCGCCAGCGGCAACCGGGATGAAAGAAAGGTCGAGAACATTGAAACCTCGCTCCGCATCGCGGACCCCTCGCACAGATTCAAAGATTGACCGCTTACTCTCCTGGCTCCGTTCCTTCGGTAGCCGCATCTTCCTAAAGCTCCAAACTATGGCCGATCACTTCGATTGCAGCGTGATCACGATCCGCCGTCTGCTGGCCGAAGCCAAGAGGCAAATGCGCATTGATTGGGATCGCCGAGGTCCTACTTCGTGCCTTTACCGTCTACTATTTAGGCCGATGGAACACTCATTGGAACACTCATTGGAACACTCAAGCCAGCGTGGTCCTTATATGAGTTCTGAAGAGCGTATGAAGAGGAAGGCAAGCCCCCCAGAGAAAAAACCGCCCGAAAAAGAGTACAACCCCCGGCTTGCGATCAAGCTGTACGAGCAGGGTATGCCCTGGGACATGGCAAAGGCGGCAGCTTATGATTGATAAACCCACCGCGAAGGCCCTCGCCACGCGATTCTCGGGTCTAAAATGGTATCCTCGCGAGGCACCCGAGGCTCTGGCAGAGATTTGCCGCATCTTACAGACGGCGGAAAGTGAGATTGTTGCCACCTACGTCGTTAATGGCTGGATCGACGATCACGACGAGTGTCCCACGCCTGCACAGCTTCGCAAGATGATCGTAGCGGCAAACAACAAGCGGCAAAAGGAAGTTTCACACTGCTCCATCTGTGACGGAACAGGCCAACAGGTCGTGTGGATACTAGTCACATACAACGGGCGCAGTCTGACGGTAAAGAAGCAGGAGATTCTCAAGGACTTCAATGACGAGAAGGCGAAAGAGTTCGGCAAGTCGCTGCGCTGGGAAGACGGCACAGACGGCCCGTTCATGGGAGACAATCAGCAGATCGTAACCGGAGCTCGACTATGCGCCTGCAAGAAGGGATTGGTGCAGCAGTATGACGAGGACTGAACGGGAATTGCAGCGGATCGAGAATCGCAAAAGTCTAGCACGAACGCTCGGTCTGGAAATTAAACAGGACGAGCCCATCGAGATACGCGCAACGGCAAAGCGGACACCGGAGCAGCATCAGCGAGAGGTTGACGAACTAGCCGCCGTTTTACGGAAGCAGTGGCCGACATGTTCTGAAAAGTTGATGTAATGCGGCGGATTCATGATGAGGACTGGATAAGGAGGGGCTCATGACTTGGTGCGGTTGTCCAAAATGCGGCGGTGAACCAAGGGTTATCCGAGAAACTTTCGAGGGGTGCATCATGTCCTGCACGAATTGCGATTGGTTTGGCTGGTTCTCGGAATGTTGGAAAGAGGACGAATAATGGCCAGCAGACAGCATAACTTCCCGCCTCCAGATGCGCCAGACTGCACGCTTTGCCGTGACGAAGGTTTTAACAACCACACCGGGCAATGGGCGTTCTGCTTATGCCCAGCAGGGCAGGCGGCAAAGAAGAAAGACCCATCGGCTTGCGATGATATGAACTTTTCTCTGAAGAAAATGGAGGACCATACGAAGTGACGCCAGACGAAGAATTGCTCAAGCGCGTGTTGGACAATGCTGCCGCTAGGCGCAAGGAGTCTCACCGTGGCGGCCGGCCACCACAACCAAAAAGGCCAGAGCAAGAGGAGCTGTGGGAGATTCGCAGGAGAATTTACCTGATCGAAAGCGGGAAGGTAGAGGGCGGCGAGTACGAACTAATTTCTTTGGCACAGCGCGAACATAATTTGCTTGCAAGTTCGTCGCGCTAGAGGTATAATGTTTCTTACATGAAACTGAGCGAGGTTCTGAGAGAGTGG
>DATLVJ010000700.1:0-2721 GCA_035577585.1 Candidatus Limnocylindrales bacterium | reverse complement strand
AACAGTTCATCATCACCACCGCAAAGATTCTCGGCGACTCCACCCGCGTCAACACCACCTTCCGCCCCCTGCCCCGCGAAGTGAGCTCCGGCGACCGCATCCTGCTCTCCGACGGCCTCATCGAACTCCGCGTCGAAAAAGTCCGCGGTCCCGAAGTCAACTGCCGCGTCGTCAATGGCGGCCAGCTTGGCGAACACAAGGGCATCAATCTTCCCGGCGTAAAACTTCGCGTGCCCGCTTTAACTCCCAAAGACCGCGCCGACCTGCGCTTTGCACTCTCCCAGAATGTGGACTTTATCGCCGCCAGCTTCGTCCGCCGCCCAGAAGACGTCCTGCTCGCCAAAGCCCTGATCCGCCGCGCCAAAAAAGACACGCCGGTCATCGCCAAGCTCGAAAAGCCCGAGGCCATCGAAAACCTCGAAGGTATCCTGCGCGTTTCGGACGGCGTGATGGTCGCCCGCGGCGACCTCGGCGTCGAAATGAATCCCGAAACCGTTCCCGTCGTTCAGAAAAACATCATCGCTCGCGCCCGCGAATTTCGCCGTCCGGTGATCACCGCCACGCAGATGCTCGAATCCATGACCCAGAATCCCCGCCCCACGCGCGCCGAAGCCTCCGACGTAGCCAACGCCATCTTCGACGGCTCCGATGCCGTGATGCTCTCCGCCGAAAGCGCCTCCGGCAAATATCCCATCGAAGCCGTCTCCATGATGGCCCGCATCATCCAGGAAGCCGAAGCCAGCATCCAGGAATATCCCCGCCCCACCACCTCGCAGGAACAGCTAAAGGTGGCCGAAACCGTCGCCGAACTCGTCTGCCACGCCTCTCGCGAACTCCACATGAAGCTCATCGCCGTCTTTACCCACAGCGGCTTCACCGCGCGCCTCGTCTCTCGTTATCGCCCGCTCGTTCCCATCGTTGCATTTTCTCCCGAAGCCTCAACCCGTCGCCGCATGTCGCTCCTCTGGGGCGTCACTTCCCGGCACATCTCCGACATCAAGAAAATCGACGGCCTCGCCGCCGTCGCCGAAAAACGTCTCCTCGAAGAGCGCCTGGTGAAAAAAGGCGACGTCATCGGGATCGTCGCGGGCACACCCATGGGCATCCGCGGCACCACCAACTTCATGAAATTTCACGTGATCGGGAGTCTGTAATTAGCGCGCGGAATTTCTTTCGATCAACTGCAACCCAAACCAAGCCTTGTCGCTTCAGGGGCGGGGCTAGCACCGCCTTCTTGGGTCACTTCTACCTTTGTAGCGGCCGCCGTCTGCGGCGGGCGACTTTCTCTCGCCGTGGCAAGGCGACGCTGTCCAGCTCTGACCACGAATAAATCAAAAACTTGTCATCTTGAGGGTGCGCCGTTTGCGCCCGAAGGACCCCGACGTAAAGTCCGTCCAAAAAACTAACCGAACGTCGCAACTCCTTCAGTTCACCCAGCTATCCGGCCGCGATGGCGGCTCATCCTTCGACTTCTTCATGTACACCTGGAATTTCTTCCGGTTCCGCTCGAATCGCCAGTCCGCCATTTCATTCCGCACGCGGTACAAAAACGATCCTCGCCGCAAATACAGCCACCCGATCAGCATCCCTCCCAGGTGGCAAAAGTGGCTCACTCCGTCGCCGCCCGCTCCCAGCGTTCCAAAAAATTCGATGGCTCCCATCACCGCCACAAACGGCCGCATCGGTATCGTCAGCGGCAGGGGAAACAGCCAGATCCGCCGGTCTGGAAACAGAATCGCATTGGCGATCAGGATTCCAAATATCGCCCCGGATGCCCCAATCGTCGGTACATCCCCCGGCTGGGTGCCCCACAGCATCGGAGTCACTTTCACCAGGATCGTGATGATTCCCGCGCCCACGCCGCAGATGAAAAAATAATTCAGGAACCGCTTCTTTCCCCACACCAGTTCCAGTTCCCGGCCAAACATCCACAGCATCAGCATGTTGATCAGCAGATGCCCTAGCCCGCCATGCAGAAAAATATAAGTAGCCGGCTGCCACAGTCGCAGCCCCGGGATAAGTCCCAGTGGCACCAGCCCGAACCAGTGGTTCACCCACGCCGTTGCATAGGGCGGCAAGAAAATCGACACCAGCGTCTGCACCAGAAACACACCGGCGCATATCAATACCAGGAGTTTTACCGCGGGCGTAATGAATCCACGCCAGTCAAATCCCACCCGTGGCGCAAATGTCGAGCTCATAATTGCAGTGTACGGCGGCCCCGGCCACCCCGTCAAAAGGGTGTTTCCTGTAGACGCCGGGCTTCATCCCGGCCAGCCCTCTTGGTTTACTTTTTTTACTGGGTGTCCCACGCGCCGGTTTTGCACGTGGGCTCTTTCCGTCCCTGCGTCAATCCAGCTTCTTCCTCGCAAAATAAAACAACGATCCTGCCAGCAGAAGGAACATAAACACGCCCAACCGCGATTGCGCCGCCGTCGGCATCGCCAGTTTTTCATTGAACGCCAGCCAAGCCCAGTTCCTCGGCCCAAACGCCAGCCAGTCCGGCAGCCGCGCCAGGAACGATTCAGGTTTCGCCGCGTCCGCCACCACCCGCAAAACAATGGCCAGCAGCCCAAACACTCCACCTGCCGCGATCAATCCCGAAGAAAACAGCGCCCCCGGGCTGGCATCGCTCTCATCTTTTTTCTTGGTCGTCGCTTCCACCGCCCAGCGGATCAACCCCCCGGCAAACATCGCGCCCGTTGTCGCGATCGAAAGATA
>DATLVJ010000699.1:0-7690 GCA_035577585.1 Candidatus Limnocylindrales bacterium | reverse complement strand
ATGAAGTTGGGCGTGTCCTTGGCGAGGACCACGCCTTTGCCAAGCTGGCGATCGCAGAAATCAGAAAGCGTGTTCAGAACTTCAGGCGAAGTTTTTGGGCCGGGGATAACTTCGACAAGTTTCATGTAACGCGGTGGATTAAAAAAGTGGGTACCGGCCCAGTGTTGCTGGAACTCTTCGGGCAAACCTTCGGCAATCAGGTGGACCGGGAGGCCAGAGGTGTTCGTGGTGACGATGGAGCCGGGTTTGCGGAACTGGGCAACTTTGGCGAGAAGGCCGCGCTTGATTTCGAGGTTTTCGGCGACGACTTCGATGATCCAGTCGGCATCGGCGATGCGCGGGAGATCGTCTTCGAAATTGCCGATGGAAACTTTGGCAGCGAGGGCGGGAGTGAAAAAAGCGGCAGGCTTCGATTTTTTGGCGGCGTCCAGGCCGGCGAGCACGATTTTGTTGCGGTCGGCGGGAGCAGCGTCTTTCGGAACGATATCGAGCAACAAGCAGGGGAGCCCGGCGTTGGCAAAATGCGCGGCAATGCGAGCGCCCATCGTGCCTGCGCCGAGAACGACTGCTTTCTGGATGCGATGAGTCATGAGTAGACCTTGCGGAACGGGAATAGGACGGCAGAACAGGTTACAAAATGGGAAGCTACCGGTCAAACAGGTGTTTGAAATGGACCGGAGAAGACTAACATTGGAGTATGGCAAATGGGAAAGAGGCGGACGCGCATAGCGTGTTGCGCAGCGTGAAGGAATGGTTTCGCGCGTTCAGCAACGGCTATACGGCGACGGGCGAGCGGCGGCCGCGCGTGGGCCTGGCGCTGGCGGGCGGATTTGCGCGGGGCATCGCGCACATTGGCGTTTTGCGGGTGTTTCGCGAAGCGGGGATTCCCATTGACATGGTGGCGGGTACGAGCGTTGGCGCCCTGATTGGCGCGAGCTACTGCGCCGGGGCGTCGCTCGAAATGATGGAGGAAATCGCTTGCGAAACGAAGTTCGCGGATTTCGGAAGGTGGACGCCCTCCTGGATTGGCCTGGCCACGAACCAGCGGATGGAACAATTTCTTACCCGATTCACTCCGATCACAAAATTTGAGGACTTGAAAACGCCCTTAGCGATTGCGGCGACGGACATTAACGCCGGCATGCCGGTTTATTACTACCGGAAAGGTCCGATCGGGCCGCCGCTGCGGGCTTCGTGTGCGTACCCCGGCTTGTTTGTGCCGATTCAGTATGACGGGCGAACTCTGGTGGATGGATTTCTGACCGCGCTGGTGCCGTACGAAGGATTGCTCTTGATGGGCGCGGAGGTGGTGATCGCCGTCTACCTGGAGCCGGGAATGAACGGGGAGCCGCGGACGTTTACGGACGTGCTGAGCAGGTCATTCACGATTATTCAGCGGCACGCGGACCTGGAATGGCGGCAGTACGTGGACGTGACCATCGAACCGGATGTGACGCCTTTTGTCTGGGACGATTTTACGAAGACCCCTGAAATGGTGCTGGCGGGAGAAGCGGCGGCGATGAAAGCACTGCCGGAGATCCGGGCGGCGATTGAGGGAAAGACGAAGAGGGTGGAGGAGTAGGGGTAGCGCCCGCATCCTGCTTGCCCTGAGGAAAGAAGGGCCGGCCGTGTCGTTCAGAGAAAAACTCCCGCCTCGAATGGCGGCCGCTACAAAACCTTCACTTCAACTTTGACCGCTTGGCCTTCGCCTTTGCCGCGCTGGGTTAGCCAGGTGGAGAGGCCTTCGGCGAAACGCTCGGGGCTCAGGCGAAAGCTGGCTTCGAGGCGGCCATCGGCGAGGGGAAGCGTGTCGTCGAAGTCGGCAGAGTTGGTGAAATTGCGCATGGAAAATTGATCCAGCCATTCGAGGGGGCAGGCGCGGCGCTCGCCGCGGATCAGGACATCGACCTGGAATTTTTGCGCGTACATATCGGCATGATAGCACCTGAGGGGCAAAGGCTTTTGGGGATGGGAGACGCCGGGCTCTAATTCGTCGGCCGCGACCCGCTAATAAGGATATCGACAAGTCTCCTGGCGCTTTGCTTCCAGTCCGGTCCGATAGCCACGTTGGAGACGCCAATCAGCGCGCGAAGCAGGTCGAAAGGCTCGAGATCATTACGGATGTCGCCGCTTTCCTCGGCAGTTTTCACAAGTTCATTGATCGCCCCCCGAATCTGCACGCGGGATGAATCGTACAGCCTGGAAGGACCGCCGACGACGCTCTTCAGCGCCGGCGCGATGATCTGCTTGGTGTCAATGTAGTCAATGAAAAGCATCATCCATGCCCGCAACGCCTCGATCGGAGGCAGGTCTGCGGATAGCTCCCGCTGTGCCGCGGCCAGCTTTTCCACCTCTGTCCGATATACGGCTTCGATCAGGGCATCGCGCGTCGGGAAGTGACGGTACAAGGTCCCCGCCCCTACTCCCGCCTGCTTGGCGATGTCGTCCAGGCTGGCATCCGCTCCTGTCCGGGTGAATTCCGCCTTGGCCACTTCCAGAATGCGGTCGCGATTCTGCCGCGCGTCACTACGGGGCTTTCGGCCGACGGGTTGTGAAGGCTTCCTGCGCATTGCAAAAAAAATCATGTAACCGGAGACAGGCTCCGAATATCCAAGTATTCGGAGACACTCTCCGTTTTACCGAAATCGGGGCGGTCCGTCAATAGCCGTAAAGCAGGCATGCCGCTTTGGCGGGCCAGCGCAAGGAGGAAAGCGATGGTGGACGTATTCGGAGCAACTTCAACAACAGAAGATGTTTTGTCGGGGATGAATCTGCGTGGCAAAAGGATTCTTGTTACCGGCGTTTCGGCTGGGCTGGGGGTGGAGACGGCCCGTTCACTCGCGGCGCATGGAGCAGACGTTGTGGGCGCGGCTCGGGATTTAAGGAAAGCGGAAGCGGCAACGGCGCAGGTACAAAAAGACGCTGAAGACAATGGTGGAAGTTTCAAGCTCGTTGCGCTTGATCTTGCCAATCTGAAGAGCGTCCGAGCTTGCGCCGAAGGACTGCTCAAGAAAGGCGAACCCTTCGATGTGATCATAGCTAACGCGGGCGTCATGGCCACACCGT
The DNA here is from genome assembly GCA_035577585.1 of Candidatus Limnocylindrales bacterium. Classification (GTDB taxonomy): domain Bacteria; phylum Acidobacteriota; class Terriglobia; order Acidiferrales; family UBA7541; genus Acidiferrum. Next base: position 4,624 of record DATLVJ010000699.1, on the reverse strand, counting down.
TTACCAATACCGCGGACCACTTCGAGATGCAGTTCGGCACCAATCATTTGGGCCACTTCGTCCTCGTAAACCGGATTGCATCGCTAATACGCGCCGGAGGCCGGTTGATCAACCTGTCGTCGGCAGGTCACCGTTACTCGAATGTTGACCTGCAGGATCCCAACTTTGAGAGGACGCCGTACGAACCTTTCGTTGCATACGGCCGCTCGAAGACAGCGAACATTCTTTTTGCGGTTGCGTTCGACAAACGGCACCGCGGACGTGGCGTTCGGGCTGCAGCCGTGCATCCGGGCGGCATACAGACAGAGCTTGGGCGCTATGCGGACCCGGGACGCATTGAGAAGGTCATCGCGCAGATCAACGAGCAGCTTGCGGCACAGGGGAAAGGGCCCTTCCAGTGGAAAACGATTCCGCAAGGCGCTGCGACTTCCGTGTGGGCTGGGGTCGTTGCTCCGGCGGATGAGATCGGCGGCCGTTACTGCGAGAACTGCCACGCGGGCAGCATAGTCCCAGACGACGCACAGATTACCGTGGTGAGCGAAGGAGTTCGAGCCTACGCGGTAGACCCAAGCAACGCCGAAGCCCTTTGGAAGAAGAGTGAAGAAATGGTGGGAGAGTCTTTTTAGACGTCGGATTTGAGCTTAGGAATAAGAAGTTGGCCATTGTCATGGAGAGAAGGAAAGGAGAATTGTGATGCGTGTATTCGTAACAGGTGCAACAGGTTTTGTCGGTTCTGCCGTTGTTCAGGAATTGATCAAGGGGGGCCATCAAGTGCTGGCCTTGGCTCGCTCAGAGGCCTCTGCCGCGTCCATTGCGGCGACGGGAGCGGAAGTACGTCGAGGCTCGCTGGAAGATCTTGAGAGTTTGCGCAGTGGAGCGGCCGCTGCGGACGGGGTCATCCACATGGCCTTTATCCACGACTTCACGAACTATGCGCATGCCGCCGAGAAGGATGCGCGCGCCATTGAGACGCTAGGGACTGCCCTCGCGGGTTCCGAGCGGCCGTTGGTCGTCACTTCCGGAACCTTGCTCCTTCAGCGCCAAGGCCCGCTAGCAACGGAACAGGATGAACCCATCCCCAGTTTTCCGCGCAAGTCGGAACAGGCGGCAGCGGCGTTGGCCTCGCTCGGCGTGCACGTCAACCTGCTTCGGCTTCCTCCATCGGTGCACGGAGACGGCGATCATGGATTCGTTCCGGCGCTTATCAAGCTGGCGCGTGAGAAGCGGGAGTCGGCTTACGTGGGTGACGGCCTTAACCGCTGGCCCGCCGTACACCGGCTCGACGCTGCCCGTCTCTACAGGCTGGTTCTGGAGAAGGGTTCCGCGGGTGCGAGCTACCATGCCATTGGCGACGAGGGCGTGCCCTTCCGGGACATCGCCGGCGTGATCGGCCGCCGCCTCGGCGTGCCGGTTGTGAGTAAATCGCCCGAGCAGGCCACCAACCACTTTGGGTGGCTCGGACACTTCGTTGGTATGGACTCCCCTGCGTCAAGCAAGCTGACCGAGGAAAAGCTGGAATGGCAGCCGAAGCAGCCAGGGATTATTGCCGACCTTGAACAAGGGACCTATTTCGAATCAGACCAGAACGCGCAGACGGCGCTTTCTCACGGCTAAAGATGTGGACTGTATAAAACGCCTGTCACTGAATGTAATACCTCCGAGTTGGCAAATTGCTTCCAGGCTGCGCGCTGCTTGAGACCACCCTGTCCGGGAGCCAGTAAACTTGCTTCAGGGGTTATCGGTAACATACACTGGGCAGGTTTAAACCGTACGCGAGTGTCCCGCCAGTCTCAGATACAAGTCCACGCGATCAGGACGGGCCGGATCGGGCGCATCCATTCCATTCTTCGATGCAGCCTAGTAAATCTTTTGGGGGTAATACCGTGGCGACGCCAATGGAAGCCTGGGTGGAGGAAGCAGCCCGGCTGACCAAGCCAGACAAGATTGTGTTTTGTGACGGATCGGAAACCGAAAACCAAGCCGTCCTGCAGGAAATGCTGAAAAACGGCGACTCCTACCGCCTAAACGAAAAAACCTACCCGAACTGTTACCTGCACCGAAGCGACCCCAGCGACGTGGCCCGCACCGAACACCTCACCTTTATCTGCACACCGGACAAAGAAGAAGTCGGCCCCACGAACAACTGGATGGACCCCGAAGGAGCGAAATTCAAGGTCGGGAAACTGCTGGACGGGGCGATGCGCGGCCGGACAATGTATGTGGTGCCCTACGTCATGGGCCCGGCGAATTCGCCGATCAGCAAGATCGGCGTGGAAGTGACCGACAGCCCGTACGTGGTGGCGAACATGCGGATCATGTGCCGCATGGGCAAGGTAGCGCAGGACAAGCTTGGGAGTTCGAAAGATTTTGTACCGGGCCTGCATTCGATCGGGGACCTGGACCCGATGCGGCGGCTGATCGCGCATTTTCCGGAAGAGCGGCTGATCTGGAGCGTGGGGTCGGGATACGGTGGAAACGCACTGCTGGGAAAGAAATGTTTTGCGCTGCGGATCGCCAGCTACATGGCGCGGCAGCAGGGCTGGATGGCCGAGCACATGCTGATCCTGGGACTGGAATCGCCGGGCGGGAAAGTGACGTACATGGCCGCGGCATTTCCGAGCGCGTGCGGGAAAACGAACTTGGCGATGATGGTTTCCACGCTGGAGAGCCAGGGATATAAGGTATGGACGGTCGGCGACGACATTGCCTGGATGAAGATTGGTGCGGACGGATATCTGCATGCGATTAACCCGGAAGCAGGATTCTTTGGGGTAGCGCCGGGCACGGGCATCAAGACGAATCCCAACGTGATGGAGGCCCTGAGGCACGATACGATTTTCACGAACACCGGCCTGACGCCGGAGAACGAACCGTGGTGGGAAGGGATTGGCGGTGAGCCGCCGGCGGGATTGATTACCTGGCGCGGGGAAAAATGGGATCCCTCGAAGGGTGTGGCGGCGCAGCCAAACTCCCGCTACACCGTGCCGGCCAAGCAGTCTCCGAGCATTTCCCCGAAGTGGGAAGCGCCGGAGGGCGTGCCGATTTCTGCTTTTATCTTTGGCGGGCGGCGGGCGCGGCTGGCTCCGCTGGTTTATGAATCGTTCAGTTGGCAGCACGGCGTGTTCATGGGCGCGACGATGGCTTCGGAGACGACGGCGGCGACGACCGGCGACGTGGGTGTGACGCGGCGGGATCCGATGGCGATGCTGCCCTTCTGCGGCTACAACATGGCGGATTATTTCCAGCACTGGCTGGACATGGGGAAGAAGATTCCGCATCCGCCGAAGATTTTCCATGTGAACTGGTTCCGGAAGGGCGGGGACGGAAAATTCCTGTGGCCCGGCTATGGCGAAAACGTGCGCGTGCTGAAGTGGATTCTAGAGCGGGTGGAGGGCCGAGGCGAGGCGAAGGAAACGCCGATCGGGTACGTGCCGACGCGGACCGCGCTTACGCTGGATGGATTGAAGATTGCACCGGAGGCTCTGGACGAACTTTTCCGGGTAAACGCCGACAATTGGGAAAACGACCTGGCGGACAGCCGCGAGTTTTTCGTCAAGTTTGGCGAGCGGTTGCCCGCGGAACTGCGGAAAGAGCATGCGGGCGTGATCGGACGATTTGGGAAGTCGGTGCCGGCCTAAGGGTGGAGTTGGTGCTTTGCGAGTTGTAGCGTCCACCTTCAGGTGGCCGCGATCTGGCGCTAATCTTTAAACACTGCTACGTGAATAGAAAGTCACTTTCCCCCAAAAAGCTGTAGAATCATCAACCATGTCGGCGGCCCTCTCGGTTTCCCTACGGTTGTCAGTGTCTGTTGTTATCCTCACCCTTATTTTTGCCTCCCGTTCGTACTCCGCACCAACGTGGAATGGCGTGTTGCATGACGCCGCGGGAAAGCCCGTGGCGGACGCGAGGATTACCCTGCGGGCAAGCGCCGGCGATCGGACGTTTGAATCACGGAGCTCTGCGAGCGGCACGTTCGTGTTTGCCGGGATCGATCCCGGGACGTACACGCTGGCGGTTGAATCGGCAGGCAAGACGTGGACGGCTGCGAAGCTGATTGTGATTGCGGAGGGAAGCGCGCCCAATCTGGAGCTGACGCTTTCCGCGCAGGATCAGACGCTCGGCGTGGCGGTTGCCGGTCAACCCCTTGGCGACGAAAAGAGAGGCACCGGCGGCGAGCATCTCTCCAGCGAAGCGGTTTCCGGGCTGCCACTTAACGAACGCGACTTCAGCAAATTGTTACTGCTGGCCGCGGGCACGATGACGGACTCCAATGGCGCGGCGAATTTCACGCAACAATTTGCGTTCAACGGGCAGCGCGGGGTGGACACCGTGTTTGCGATGGATGGCGGAACAACCACCGACCCGGAGCTGGGCGGAGCCACGTTTGCGAATTTCAACGTGGACGCGATTCATGAGGTGCAGTCGATCTCCGGAGTGATGCCGGCGGAGATCGGGCAGGGCGCGGCGGGATTCACGAACGTGGTGACGAAGTCGGGGAGCGGCCAGTTGCACGGCAGCGCGTTTGAATTTGTGCGCAACGCGGCGTTTGACGCGCGGAATTTTTTTGATATTTCGAATCCCCTGGACCCACGCCGCATTCCGCCGTTCGTGCGCAACGAATTCG
>DATLVJ010000698.1:0-2795 GCA_035577585.1 Candidatus Limnocylindrales bacterium | reverse complement strand
CTTGCGTTACTCCCGTGCGAGGAACCCCCACGGAGGATTGACACGTCCCGTTCCGTCTCTACGTGTCCTAGCTGCTTCATTCGCAGCGGCACGCTCAAAAGTGGTTTCATTGCAACACCTCGTTTAAATCGGCATACGCCTTGCCTCGCTGAACTTCATCCGAAAAGGTCATCGGGACGCGCTTGGGTGGAGGACTTCCGCCGTTCGCATCCAGAAGCCTTTGCCATCCGACCTCAAGGCGTTCGTTGAACTCTTCCAGGGCTTCGGCAAGCTTATCGTGGTATTCAACGTCAGGGTGGATTGTTAGAAGCAGTTTCGGGAAGTCCTTGTGGTAACTTAGGAAATACCACTGGCTCAACCTGGTAACGAACAGCGAGGTTTGGACCTGCGCCACGTATTCACTCGGCAAGCATCCGTCGATCAGATAGCCAACGTGTGTCTTCGCCATCGGGCATTTTATCTCGATGCCGGTTTCGTTACTAATCATGCCGTCGGGAGAACATCCACACGTCTCCTCGTCGTTGGTGATGAATCCAGGGCGTTGAATGTCGCAATCAAGTTTCATCGCCAGCCAAGGTCTTGCGCGCTCCTCCAGAATCCTGCCTTGTTCCATGGCGAAGGCGTCGTAATTCTCCAGCGGCTTTTGCAGCCACCTTTCCGCAAGCTTCTGGCAAAGGTAAGTGAACACACCGGCTCCGGTGCGGACTTTGCCTAAAGGAGAAATCAGGGCATCGGCTTCGCTTGCCGTGACGATCCCGCAACGCGCCTCAAGCCACGCGGACGAGCCTTGTTCTACGTCGTGGATTTTCATTTCAATCCCTGAACTGCCTTCTTTTCCAGCTTGCACAACTCGTCTTCGATCTCATTCAGGCGATTGGACATGATGCCCTGAAATGTCGCAGACCCCGCCCATTTGAGAAACTTAGCCTCATCCCGCTGAAGGTATTTGACCCGCTTGGAAATCTCTTCGGCTTTCTCTTTGGTGATGTGCGAACCTTCAATACCAGCGTCGTCGTCCTCACTTAAGCAGTCCTGGCGAATAACGATATTGAGGCAGTTTAATAGCGCGTTTCGCTTCGCGGTCGTCGCGGCTTTGCAATCGGCTTGTGTTTCGGAGTCAGCGCGACCGCCAGCCCGAACGGTAAACTCATTGGACCGAGAATGGCCGGCAGAGTGGAATAGCGTGCAGACTTCACAAATGCGCCCGTCAGTTGACTTCTGGTCGAAAGATACGGCAAAACCGTGCTTGGTGAGCAACGGCCCTATCTGGCGCATAACGTCCTCAAACTTCTCGTATTTGCCTCGGTTGGGGATGATGGAGCTGGCCACGATTACCGGAAGGTCGGATTGCAGCGCCACGAACGCCGCGTTGAACTTCTGTTCCGCTCGCTTTGCGTCCATCTTCTCGAACAAGCCAACTAACTTTTCGACTGCCGCAACGCTCTCCTGTGTCACGCCGCCCTGGAGCGCGGACTTCATCAGGCCGCCGACAAAGGCAACAGGGTCATCCACGGTGAACGGTTCGCTAACTGGCATCGGAGACAATCTTACAATCTCCTGTTTCGCCGCCTTTTGTGTGGGTTGAAGTTCTTGCATAAAGTTTAAATTCTCTCGAATACATGCCATACCAGAGCACCGCCATATTCCTGAACGGTTCCTATAAATCTATTAGGAAACTCAAATTCAATGGCGTTTCCTGTTCCAAATATATCAATTCGTCTCCTCACAGTGGGTTTTGACGTATCGCATATAGCCCACAGACATAGACCCACCCCCGGCTGATTCTGAGCCGAAATAATTTCAGCATCGAGAGGCATCATCACATCCTGCGAATCGGTTATTGCCAACTTGAATTTCCAAATGGCTTTCATAAATCCTTTGGTTTAGCCTCAAGCAAAGCGGCGCGGGCTTCGGGTGACATTGGTGGCGCGGGCTGCTCCCGAGTCATTCCAGCGGAGTCAGATGGTCCCGCGCCTAAATCTTCCTCCGCAACCTGCCGCTCAATATTCCGAGCCGCCTTTTGCAGAGCTTCTAAAGTTAAAAATTCGAATGATCCGCCCAACGGAAGGCTGTTTGCAACCTGGCACATGACCAGTTCAAGCCTTTGGCCAGGGTGCGCCCGCTGCCATGCGTAGGCTGCGGATTCGCATAGCTCGCTTTCGGTTAGGGTTAGGATGCCGGAATTAAGAAACATAAAATCAACCTCGGGAAAGAACCTGAGCATTTGATAATCTGGCTCCAGTCATTGCCTTCACGGTCTCTGTGCTCGGCATAAGTTCCATAATCTCTACCTCCAACGCGATGGCGATTTGGTAGACGGTTCCAAATCTGATTCCTATGCTTCGCTGATTCTTCTCGATCTCATAAACTCTACTTTTCATGCCGTTGCCAGAAGTAAGTCCGGCTCTTCTTCCAAGTTCATCCATCGTCATTTCTTTTCTCTGGCGAATGGCCCTTATCCGCTCTCCGATGTAGCCGGAAATAGCTTTCGACAAAACTTGGTTGTGAGTGTCAGTTCTTCGCTTAACGGTTAGTCCGTGGCGGGTTGAATGAATGTGGCGATCCTCGTCAAACTTATCTTTGAAGGTTGCTACAATGTTTGCGTTAGAGTTCATCTTATTTCCCTTTCAAACTAGGTTTTGCTTGCCGCGATTTCGGAAAGGACTTCGCGGACGTGAAAGACTTCAAATGGTTTGCCCCGATACTGACCTTCCTTGATTGCGGGCTCTTTACTGCTATAGACTCCGTGATACCAACCCTCGCTGGACAATATCCACCATTCACGCGGCTCGGGC
>DATLVJ010000697.1:0-4740 GCA_035577585.1 Candidatus Limnocylindrales bacterium | reverse complement strand
CGGAACCCGGAAATCCGACCAGTGAATCGACGTGCCAAACCGCAGGCACACCACCACACCCAGGCCCATCAGAAGAAACGCCGCCACAAACGTGCCGATGCCGCCAAGATTGTTGATCCACTTGCCCACGCCAAGCCCCATGATATTCAGAATCACAAGAACGCTCAGCAGCACCACGCTTGCCGCCAGCGCGAAAGGTTTGTTGTCCCCCAGCGACGCGTGCCCAGGCCCCAGCACAAAAACGGAAACGCCGACGAAGTACAGCATGATCGTCGGCACGTACATCATATTGTTGGTCCAATAACACCAACCGGAAAGAAATCCGTGGAAGTCGCCGAACACTTCCTTGGCCCACAGATACACACCGCCTTCGCCGGGGTACCGGTGAGCCAGCTCAATCACCGCAATCCCCTGCGGCCAGAAAAATAAAATCAACGAGATGACCCACAGCCAGATGGTGACTCCGCCATTCGCGGCAATGGATGGCAAGACGTTCAGGTTGAAAACGGCGACGACAAAGAGGAGCACGAGGTCGCGCTTGCCGAGTACCCGCTTCAGGTGCGTGGTTCCTGAAGCGTTGGGAGATGAAATGACCTCTGTGGCCAAACGTCGGTCTCCTTGTTAGACCAGCGGCCCGCTTCAGAAAGCGGGCCCTACCCGGCGGCGATTTGTAGGGCCCGCCTTCTGAGGCGGGCCGGTCGAGTGCCGCAGTTCTTTAATGTCCGGCGGCGCCGACGAACTGCGCGCCGCGTTCCTGTTGAGCTTTGGCGAGGCCGGGCGCGACCTCTTCAAACGCAGCCAGGTGCTTGTCGATGTCGGCTTCCGTGTGCTGCACGGAAATCGTCCACTGCTCGTCCCACCAGTACGGCATCGCCAGCACGCCCCGGTTCACCATCCCAAACCAGAATTGCCGCCAGATGTCGACGTCAATCTTCGTCCAGTCGCGGTAGTTGCGAATCTCCTGCGGATAGAACATCAACGCGCCGTTCACTCCGGCACTGATTACATACGCCTGCACGCCGTTCTTCTTGACGATCGCGCGATAGCCCTCGGCAAGTTTCTTGCCCAGTTTGTCCACGTGCGCGTAATTCTCGCGCGTCAGCACTTCGCGGAACACGGCCAGCCCCGCAGCCATCGCAAAGCGGTTCGTGTTGTACGTGCCGCCATGGAAAACCTTGTGCTGCACGATCAGGTCCATCACTTCCCTGCTCGCGCCAAACGCCGCCAGCGGCACGCCGCCGCCGATGGATTTCGCCAGCGTAATCATGTCCGGCTTCACGCCGAAATATTCGCTCGCGCCGCCCCAGCCGAGCTTCGCGCCGGTTTTCACTTCGTCGAAAATCAGCAAAGCGCCGTTCTTAGTGCAGATCGCGCGCAGAGCTTCCAGAAACTCCGGCTGCGGCATGCACAGGCCGACGTTCATCAGGATCGGTTCGATAATGATCGCCGCGATCTGTCCCGGAAATTGCTTGAACCGGTTTTCGACGCTGCCGATATCGTTGAATTGAGCGACGGTGACGTTGTCGAGAACGGCCTTGATGACACCCAAGCCGCCCGGCACCGAGTTCGGCGCATGAATGTCGCCCGCGTCTTCCAGTTTCGGCTTTACGCTGACCAGGGCCGTGTCGTGCAGTCCGTGATAAGCGCCTTCAAAGCGCAATATTTTGTCGCGCCCTGTCGCCGCCCGCGCAATCCGGCACGCATGCATCGTCGCTTCCGTGCCGCTGTTGCCGAACCGCACCATCTCCACCGGATACCGCGCGCAAATTTCTTCCGCCAGTTCCAGTTCCATGCCGTGCGGCATGCCGAATGTGGTGCCGCTGTCGGCCATCGCCTTTACCGCTTTGACCACGGCGGGATGCCCGTGCCCGGCCATCAGCGTGCCGAAGCAGAGGTTGTGATCGATGTATTCGTTGCCGTCGATATCCTTGATCTTGCTGCCGTGCCCTTCCGCCACAAAAATCGGATAGGGATCGTACGCGCGGTAGTTGCTGGCAACTCCAAGCGGAATGCGTTTCTGTGCCTTCTTATGCGCTTCCGCCGATTTCGGCGTGCGCTTTTCGTACAGGGCGATTTCCTTCTGTAGCATGTCGTGCATTTGCTGCTCCATCCAGGTAGGCCTTCCTATGTGGTCACCTGTGGCAGGTCTATTCCCTGCGGTCAGTTTGGGGACGGATTCTCACCGTCCAAATGTAGGGGCGGTTTTACGCCGCCTCTCTCAGCGAGGGTTACAGCGTGGTTCCTGCGGCGAACTACGCTTACCAGTTTACGCCTCTTTCGCAACTTTCTGCAGCCACGCGGGCGTCTTTCGCTGCCGCATCAGTTCGCTTCGCGCAAAAGCGCCCCGGCCTGGTTGGGACGCTTCCGCGAAGCAGTCAATTCTTCCAAACTCCCAGTTTTCCGCCCGCCGCTCGGCTTAGAAGTAGAACTTCAGCGCGAACTGGATAATGCGGGGATCCCGGGCGCGCTTCACGCGTCCGAAGTCCGAGCCATCCGTTACGTTCCCGTCCGGCTGGAAGAATTGCGCGTGATTGAAGATGTTGTAAAACTCGGATCGAAACTGGATCCGATACCGTTCGCCGATCGGAGTGTCTTTCAGGACGGCAATTTCCGTGTTGAATGCTCCCGGGCCGCAGCAGATCGTGCGCGGCGCGTTTCCGACGGTACCGAGCACAACGCCGCCGGGCACATTCGAGCAATACGGATCAGCCAGATTGTTGGGGTCTGCAGGATCGATACACCCAGTACTGAATGAGTTCGGATCGAAACCCAGGTTTCCGGGCCCGCGCGGGTTGAACTTCCTGAATGGCGCAATCAGGTTCGGTTGACCAGGAGTTTCGAAATCGAAACTGGCCTGGAGCTCGTTGTCGTCCTGCTCCGTAATCCGGATCGGGAAGCCGGACTGCACCGTGGTGATCCCGGACAGAGACCAGCCGTTGAGCGCTTTTCCGGCAAATCCCTGGTATTTCGGGACCGGCAGTTCCCAGTAGTAGCTGAAGACAAACCTATGCCGGGCGTCAAAGAGCGATAGGGAACGGTTGAGCTTTGGATCAATGGGATTCAGCAGACCCTCAAACGTCGAGGCGTTGTCCAACGATTTACCAAACGTGTAGGCAAAGTTAAAGAGCAAGCCGTGAGAAAAGCGCTTCTCCAGGCTCAGCTGCAAGGCGTTATACGACGAACTCGAAATCGTGTTCTGCTGGAAAATGTTGCTGAACACCGGCAGTCCGTCCGCCGGGCATCCCTCGCCCGTAGTAGGCTCGCAATTTGGCGAAGAAAATGGCCGCAAACCGACGAGAGAAATGTCCGTTGGATTCGGCCCTGTTACGGTCGGAACCGATCCGTACGGCAGGTGCAAAGTCATTCCGTTTGGTATCTCTCCCGCAGGAATAAAAAAGGAGCTGTCGGCAAAGAACTGACCGCAGGAGAGACCGGAATCACCTGTGGCGAGGGATATGTTCTGCAGGTCCAGGCAAGTTTGTGCATTCCCATGATTCAAATCCTTGGTCGCCAACAATCTGTGGCCTTGTCTTCCGACATAGGCAACCTGGAACACAAGGTCCCTGATAATTTCGCGTTGGATGGAGAAGTTATATTGCTCCGCATATTGGGAGCGCATGTGTGGAGCAAACTGCCCGTAAAGTAGAATCGGGCGGAAATTTTCCCATTCCACGGGTTGCCCACGCGGAGGATTCAAGATCCCGTTAAACGGATTGGGAGCAGAGGTTCCATCCTGATATTGGAAGGGAGTATTGAACATGGTGTTGAAAATACTCGAGCTCCCTCCGAACGGCGGCTCAGCACTGAACTGCTCGAGAACCAATTGTTCTACCGGGTTGTAAAAAATTCCAAAGCCCGCCCGAACGCTGGTCTTGCCCGGGCCACCAAACAGTTTGCCCAGGAACCCGTCCTTAGCGTCAGGGCTCCATGCCAGCCCAATGCGCGGGGCAAAAGACTTGTAATAAGTGGAGGTCAGTCCGGCAGGAACTCCCGGATCGCCCGGCACAACCAAACCTGTGGGGAGCACGCCGGCGGCCGCACAGTCTGCTGCCAGAGTAGTGACACAAGGATAGACAGTTGAATTCTGTCCGGGCCGGAAAGTCTGCACTTTCTGGCCGATGTCCTTCAATGGAGTGTTCAGTTCCCAGCGAAGTCCGAAGTTCATTGTTAAATTGGACCTGAGCTTCCAGCTGTCCTGCGCGAACAGATAAAAGGCCTTGGAGCGGACCAATTCGTCTTGAGCGGATCCCTGAATGTAATTGTCGTTCAGCCCTAACAGGTAATTGGCAAAAAGATTGTCGGAAGCCGTGTCGTTGGGGCCGCCTCCGTAGAGGTAGTAGGAGCCGTTGATGTTGAAATAGAGCCTTTGGTCGAACTGATTCGACCGGAAATCGCCGCCAAATTTCAGGCTGTGATTCCCGATCACTTTTCCGTAACTGTCAGAAACCTGGTAGGTGTTTCCCTTTTGCGGGAGTTCACCTTCAAAGTTATTGCCGATCGAAAAACCACCGGCAATGTTGACATAGGGAACGCCTTCCCGGCCCGCGCCGAGGTTCGGGTGGATTCCCAGATCCGGATTGGCTGGGTCCGCAAAACAATCGGCCGCCGCCACTGTTTTGCAGGAATCCTGCACCAGCGCGGTGTGCTGGGGATGGAGGAAGGTTCCCTGGCCCTCGCGGAAATACGTAAATCGCGCTTCATTCACCGCCGTCGATCCGATCGTCCAGGTATGGCTGATAT
>DATLVJ010000696.1:0-2057 GCA_035577585.1 Candidatus Limnocylindrales bacterium | reverse complement strand
TCTGCTCCTCCCGGACCATGCACGGTGTTGCTTGTTGAGGATAATCCTACAGATGTATTCGTCATCAGGGAGGCGATTGAGGCATCTGGCCTTGATCTCAAGATCCGCATCGCCGGCGATGGACAAGAGGCGTTGTGGTATTTGCAGGACCTGGCCGGGAATGAGAACGTCTCTTGTCCCGCGCTGGTGCTTCTCGACTTGAATCTGCCGAAGGTGGACGGAATCGAGGTACTCCGGCAACTTCGGGGCGGCTCACGGTGCAGCCGCACGCCGGTTGTCGTCGTTACTTCCTCAACTGCCGAAGAAGATCGCGCTGCCGTTCTGCGCCTTGGTGCTGAATCGTACTTTCAAAAACCAAATACACTTGCGGCGTATAAGGAACTTGCCCAGGTCATCAAGCGGCTTCTTCGCCCAAGTGAGGAAACTCACCAATCTTAGGGCTGCAGGGCCTGCATAGTGGCGTTTTCCGTTATACAATTGTCGGCAGATGTCGCCCTGGGAAAAGCTTCTTGAAAGGCCCCACCCCCGTGGTCACTTTGTACAGCTCTATGAAGCTGACGAAGTAGCGCTCACCAGAAATGTAGGGCTATATCTCTGGGAGGGCCTCCGGCAAGGAGAGGGCGTGCTGGTCATCGCAACGCCCGAACACCAGGAGCTCTTCTCCAGGCATTGAGACCACTTGGGGGCCAAACTGTTTGCCCTCCTTGTGAGCCAACAACTGGTATTTTGGGATGCCCAAGATACGCTGAGTCAATTCATGGCCGGCGGGCAGCCGGATTGGCAGCAGTTTGAGAGTGTCATCCGCGCAGCCATCCGGCAGGTCCGTCCGATGAGGAGCGCCAATGGCCTGCGCGCTTATGGTGAGATGGTAGGGGTGCTGTGGAAGGCGCGGCAATTCGCTGCCGCGATCCGGCTCGAGCAATTATGGAATAGGCTGTTGGAGCAGTCCTCCTTTAGCCTGTATTGCTCATACGCGATTGATGTCTTTGGCAAAGAGTTCGAGGTTGGCAATCTCGACGGCGTGCTTTGCACCCACACGCATCTTGTCCCGGCACAGCCCAATGGCTCGCTCGAAACGGCGCTGAATCGTTCCATGGATGAAGTCCTGGGTCCGAAAGCGGACGCGTTGCGCATCCTGATTAAGGCCAACTACCGCCCCGGTTGGGCGATGATGCCCACCGCAGAGAGCATCCTGCTGTGGTTGAGGAAAAATCTGCCAGAGCAAGCTGATCAAATTGTACGGCAAGCTCGGCATCACTACCACTTGCTGTTGCAACCCGTTGGTTCTCCGGTCTTGGGCGAATGAGCAACCTGATTTTGCTAGTAAGCGACGATGGTGGCGTGGATCGCCAGCTACGCCTAGCCTTGGCTCGTAGTGCACCGGGGTGCCACCTGGCGCTCGCCACGAGACGGGCGGAAATCGAGCCGTGGCACACACCCGGCCTTGTACTCCTGGACCTTACGCTCGCGCACGAACCCGCCCTGGACATTTTGCGGTGGTTTCGATCGGAGCAGCGGTACGAAGAAGTGCCGGTATTTGTTTTAGCTCCGAAAACGAGTGAAGTAGTCGATGCGTACGCGTTGGGAGCAAACTCCTGTCTTCTCCACAACGCAGACCGAGGGGAACTTGGGCACATCGCGCACGGCATAGCAGCCTATGCCAGCCTGATTGCGGAATCTGGCAGCAGGCGTCTTCATTAAGCGGTCGGCAACCCCGCCGACGCGACAACGGTCGGATTTCTGTGCGGCGAAATCGCCGAATACTGCTGGTTTCTCCGGAGTTCGGCGACTATTCCGGCTCCGGCCTGACTTCTTGCTCCACAGCCTGTTGGATAACCCCCTTCACGGCCTCTCGAACCGCATCCTGCACGCTCTCCTGAAGGTCGTCGGGGTTCAATGCGACGTCCGTTTCTTCCCCTCCGACGTCTTTCACGACGGCTTCCAATACCTCCGCCACGGGAGGCAACTCCTTCGTTATCGCCTTTGCGACTTTCTTTGCTACCTTTGCCGCGGATGTTGCCTCTTCCCCCGTTGTTTGTTTCTTGGATCGTTCGGTC
>DATLVJ010000695.1:0-2601 GCA_035577585.1 Candidatus Limnocylindrales bacterium | reverse complement strand
CGTTGCCTCGGCAACCTTGTTGTGGCGGCGCCCCCAATCGAATGGCTCCCAAGTCAGATAAAATCCCGCGGTGGTTACGTTTTGGGGGAGAACCTGTACGTTGCTAATACCTTGATAGCGCAGGGACAGGCTCAGGTCCGGAATGTACGCAGCTTTCGCGAGTCGCCGATCATATTCGGCTTGCTTCACCTTAAGGTGCGACTGCCGGCACTCGGGGCGGTTCGCCATTGCGTCTTGGCGAGCTGCGTCGAGAGTCAGATCACTCGTGTCTTGCTCTGGAACGAACTCGGCACGAAAAGGCGTCGCAACATCGCGCCCAAGCAGCTGGTTCAACGCCTCACGTTGCGTCGCCAGACCATTCTCTGCGACGGACAATTCATAGCGGGCTTTTGCTAAGCGTGCATCTACCTCCAATGCATCGCCGCGCAGCACCGTTTTTTCTGAGACGTATTGGACTGTGACCCGCTGTGTTTCCTCGAATGTTTTTACGGCCTCACGCGCGGCGTCCACATTTGCTTGAACCGCGAAAAGACTGAAGTACGCAGTGCGGACTTCGGCAGCGGTTCTCTCCCGCTCGGCGCGGACCTCTTCACGAAGGAAGTCGCGGCCAAGCTCTGTTAAGCGAATTCCGAGGCCAATCTTGTATTGCTGTGTCAGAGGTTGATCGATGCTTCCGGTCAGGTAGGTGGTAAATACCGCGGAGGTGTGAATTTTGGCGTTCGTCGACGGGATTGGCCCAGTGTTCGCATACGTGCCCAGGGAACCTTTCGGGATAGTAAAGTCGAACGAGTGCAGCAACTCGCCGCCCAGCATGGTGAATTGAAACTGTGGTTTCCGCCGGCTACGCGCCGTACTCACTTCAAAATCCTGTTTCTGAACCTCCAGCACAGAGTTCTTCACATTCCAGTTGTGCTGGAGTGCCAGGTTGACTGCCTCGTCGAGAGTAAGAACAGGCGCAGCGCTGTCGTCCGACGACGTTTGCTGTTGCTGGCCCGCTGCCATTCCGGGATACATGCCGGCCAGGATCGAGCAAATAAGCACGAGCCGCGTCCATCTGCTTGTCTTCATAGATTCTCTGCTGCCGCCTGGGTGCCGCAGCGTCGATTCCTCTGTCCGGGGATGAGTCGTTTGGTTTTTTGTGGTTAATAAGCTCATGATGTTTTTCTCGATTGCGAATAATGCAAAGAACATGCCAACTCATTGGGGTTTGCAAGTTGTTGAATCTAGAGGTCCCGAAAGAGTTGTTGCGGGGGAATGCTGCCCTTATGCGGGCATTGCCGCCGTTTGGCGCCGACGCCAGGGAACTTCCAAACTCTCGAGATCGCGGCGATGTTGAAACAATACGAGCCATTTGTTGCCAAAACTGTTTGAATGATTTCCCGCGAGTTTCATCGCAGGTGGGGAGAGGCGAGACAATTGGAGACACGAGGCATGGCAGACCACTTTTCTTCCTCGAGTGGTTAACGCTTACGAGTTCTTACTTTGCTTGCGTCGGCGAGCGATCGGGCGGGAAGCGCCTAACGGGCTTGGATCTGATGCGCCGCTCCGGGCTAGGCGAAGATGGAGGCGCTCACACACGTCGAGCGCGTACGACGTCTCGGCAACGAACTCCGCCCCAAACCGGCCAAAGAACGACAGCGCCTCTTCCCCCGTAGAATCGATGAAGGTCACATCGGTTATATCAACGAGTAGCGTCATTCCATCAAAGCATTGCGTTGTGAGCATGCATGTGTTCTGGGCGTCGTCGCCAGTGAATCGGCCTTCAAACTTGAGTCTCACAGTGTTCGTCGAATTCTGCATCTCGACGCGTAGCATCGTACCTCCACAAAGGATCCACGCAGCCTGGAGCGTCGGCTGGAGAGCTTCCTCGCCAACATATTGCATGTCCCATGCCAGGAAATGGTCCGCCTGAGTTGCTGAAAGTAAACACACTTATCAAAGTGGATCTGGGGTCGTCAGTGCCCGACCGGCGGGCAGTGCCGCGATGCGGGCAGTCATGCTTTTGCAATGGAATCCGCGCCCCAGTCATTATGGCTTGGATGGTGAAAGGGCTGATTTTAGAACGTGGAGAGCAAGATCGGGTCTTTACTCTGCGTAGTCGGCGCGGCTGATGTTCAGCTTGCGCATCTTGTTCTGCAGTGTTGTTCGTTTCAGCCCGAGCCGCTCTGCGGCCCCGCTTTGGCCCGATACTCTTCCCGATGCGGCTCGCAAAGCATCGATGATGACCTGCCGCTCCGCTTGTTCGAAACTTGATGCCGCCGAAGTTGCCGACCGGACCGGAACTTTCTTCAGCTCTGTGCCCGGGACATTTAGCTCGTCCCCTTGTGTGAAAATCACGCAGCGCTCGATAAAGTTTTCAAGTTCACGAATGTTGCCAGGCCAATCGTGATTCACCAACGCCTCCATAGCCTGCTTCGGGACGGACTTAATGCGCCTTTGCATTTGGCGGGAGAACCGCAAGACAAAGTAGTGAACCAGAAGCGGGATATCCTCCCGCCGTTCGCGAAGCGGAGGAATCTCGATCGGGCAAACATTCAATCTGTAAAAGAGATCTTCGCGAAACTGGTTGTTGCGAATCATGCCCTGCAGATCACGGTGCGT
>DATLVJ010000694.1:0-3010 GCA_035577585.1 Candidatus Limnocylindrales bacterium | reverse complement strand
CGTCTATGTCCATCGCGTGCCGCCCGGCGAAATGCAGAAGCGATTCTTTGCGCTTCGCCGGGCAAGCGGCATTCACGCAACGGTAGTCCACTTCGCCTTCGGCTTTGTGAATCGCGCTCCCGCACTCCGGACATTTCGTTGGCATTTTAAAAGCGCGGCGATTGTTCCCTTCCTTCACCACCTTCAGGACATGCGGAATCACCTCGCCGGCGCGCTCAATCAGAACAGTGTCCCCAACGTGCAGGCCAAGGCGTTCGATTTCGTCCATGTTGTGCAGTGTCGAGCGGCTGACCGTGACCCCGCCGACCTGCACGGGCTCGAGCACGGCGACCGGAGTGAGCTTCCCCGTCCGGCCCACCTGCACGATTATGTCGTTCACCACAGTCGTTTCCTGCCGCGCGGGATATTTAAACGCAATCGCCCAACGCGGCGCCTTCGCGGTAAATCCCAGCTCATTCTGCAGCGCGGTGGAATTGACCTTAATGACCACACCGTCAATTTCGTACGCAAGTTTTTCGCGCTTGGCGTCCCACGCCTCGCAATACTTGATAACAGCCTCTATTCCGCCACAGAGTTTCCAATCGTCGCTCGCGCGGAAATGCAGTTTCTTCAGCGCCTCCAGCGAATCCGAGTGCTTTGCAAACGGCGCTTTGCCATCCACATAAAGGTAATACGCAAAAAAATCCAGCTTTCGATGCGCGGTTATCGAGGGATCCAGCACTCTCAGCGAGCCCGCCGCCGAATTCCGCGCGTTAACGAAAACCTTTCCTCCGCTTTCTTCCTGCTGGCGATTCAGCGCCTCGAACGCCTTGCGGGTCATCAGTATCTCCCCGCGCACTTCGAAGCTCTTCGAGAGCTTCAGCTTCTTGACGTCCGGTTCGTCCATGCGCAGCGGGACCGAACGGACCGTCCTCACATTGGGCGTGACATCCTCGCCGGACGTGCCGTCACCGCGGGTGACTCCCCGCACCAGCATCCCGTCCTCGTACTGCAGCGAAATACTCAGGCCATCGAACTTGTGCTCGGCAATGTACTCAATGTCTTCCCTGCCGCTGCCCTCGCGCACGCGGCGGTCCCAATCCCTCAACGCATCGTATGAAAAGGCGTTGTCCAGGCTCAGCATCGGCCGCGCGTGTCGAACCGTGGTAAACCCTTCGCGCGGTGTGCCTCCCACGCGCACAGTGGGCGAATCCGGTGTGGCAAGTTCCGGATGCGCCGCTTCAATTTCTTTGAGCCGATTCATCAGCCGATCGAATGCGGCGTCTGTAATTTCGGGGGCATCTTCGACGTAATAGAGATACTCATTCCGGCGGATTTTTTCGCGGAGCTCTTCCGCTTCTTTTCGCAGCGCCGGGATGGGTGTTTTTGCCATTTCCGCCTTTGCCATAGCAACCTCGCCGGGTGGAAACCGAGCGCTTCGTATTATATAAGCAGGTGGCGGCGTGGCTGAAGCCCGCCATGAAGTTCAAATGGGAGACGTCAACATGGCAAGCGGGAACGCAGCAAACGCAATTACGATTGCGGGGTTGGCCTGTGGAGCGCTCGACATCGCCGCGGCGTTGGTGGTTTACGGTTCGATGGGATTGAAACCACTGCGACTCTTGCAGGGAATCGCCGCAGGGCTGCTCGGCCCGAAATCGTTCCAGGGCGGAGTGCCCACCGCGGTGCTCGGCTTGGCTCTCCACTTCGTGATTGCGTTCGGAGCGGCCACGGTGTTTTTCGCGGCCAGCCGAAACATGCGAATCCTGGTGGATCAGGCTGCGCTGTTCGGCGTTCTCTACGGAATCGCCGTGTACTTCTTCATGAATCGCATCGTGGTCCCGCTTTCCGGTGCAACCAAGTTTCCTTTCTCAGTGAAAATGATGTTGATCGGCGTCGTCATCCACATCTTCTGCGTCGGTTTGCCGATTGCGCTGAGCGTCCGCCGTTTTGGCGGATAACGCGTCGGATCCCATAGTAGCAACAATGCCGTGAGGCTGAAGAAGAGCGAGAGGTATGCTAAGTGGAAATCAAAGCTCCATTTCTGGGTGTAACGCCGGTCACAGAGCCCTGTGACACAGTGCGCTGCTTCTAGTTGCACTCTTGTCGATGATGTAGGTAAGAGGCGTAATCCCATGCTAGCCACCCGACTGATCCAACTCATCGAAAATCACGCCCAATCCCTGACGACCGAAGCGATGAAAGACGTCCTGACAAATCCGGAAACTGCTTCCTTCCGCAGGGTCCCAAAAACTGAACTTGAGCCCCGCATCGCCTCACTCTACGAGAATCTGGGGAAATGGATTGGCAATCCAAATGACGATCACATACGCCAGGAATACGAGCCTTGGGGCCGGACGAGATTCCGGGAAGGAATCCCCTTCAGCGAAATCGTCTACGTTTTGATGCTCACCAAAAAGCATTTGCGCGGATTTATCCGTGAACACGGACTGGTAAGCTTTTCCGGCGATCGGGTCACTCCTGACGAACTGGTCCCCGTGGAACTTTACGCCATCCAGGAATTGAACTACCTGGTGGGAGATTTCTTCGACAAAGCGTTGTACTACCTGGTACGCGGATATGAATCCGCGGCCCTGGCCCACCGCGCTGCTGTCTGAAAGCAAGCATGGTTCGCTAAATTTCGACTGCCAATGAAGTATGGGTCTCTGTGGGTGCGGGACGCGAAATCGCGGACTCTTCGGCCAGCAATGAACTTCCCAACACACAGAGTCGGCTTTGATTTGACCTCCACAGTGACTGTTCCTGCCTGGTGAATGGCTCCCCATTGGCCACTCCCGTGCCTTCGCCTTTCCAGTTAGAATGGTTTGGTTCCGAATCACGCCGGGCGGTCTGCATCTCGGCCATTAGACGGTGCCTGAACAATGGATATGCGATTTAACAATGCGCTGCTGATTCACAATCCCAATGCGGGGAGCGGCGGAAGCTCGCGGCGCCGCCTGATTGACGACGCTCGGCAATTTCTCTCGCAAAACGGCATTCAGGCTGAACTTGCCGAAACCATCGGTCCAGG